>JAFSSV010000188.1 GCA_017450825.1 Synergistaceae bacterium | reverse complement strand
CTGAAAATATATTTTTTCTTGCGGCTTCGTGAAGTCAAGAGATCAATATTTTCTATCTCAAGACCTTTTATTCCGGACGCAAGAGTCTTGACGATTTTTTCAGTCGAACCGCTTGGACTGAAATAAACTAAATAAATTTTTTTAATCTCGCAAGGCATTTTTATTTCACGAAAGTGACGGGGATTAATTCGGGCTTGACTGTTCTTTCCGGAAGCGGTGAGTCTGTGTAGCCAATGACTACCGAAGCCAGAGCGTCATAACCTTCGGGAATGCCGACGACCTTTTTGACTTTGGGAGAATTTCTCATAGCGACGACCGTTGTATTAATTCCGCAGCTAGAGACTCCCAAGGCTGTCGCTTGAAGTTCCATGTTCTCGATAATAGACCCTACGTTCCAGAATAAATTATCGTTCATGAGTTTAGCGTTAGGGTTTTCGGCTTCATTATGAATTTTTCCCGAAAGAATTATCCAGACGGGCGCGTTATAAAGATAAGGCTTGGGCATTTTGACTGGAGCGTCAGGCGCGCCGAAAATTTTTTCTGCTGCGTCTTCGGCTAAGTTCATAGCCTCTTTATTTGTTACGACAGAAAGGTGAAGCTTATGAAAGCGAACGATAGGAGCAAGGAGGGCCGCGTTGATAATTTTCTGGATTATCTCGTCGCTTGGGACTTGCGCGTTATATTTGCGTGTTGAAACGCGTTTTACTAAAACCTGTTCGAGTTCCATTTTAAATTAGTCCAGCTTCATAATTAATTTCTCTTCGAGATTCTTATAGCCTTCGGGTGTATGAGTTGAAAGATAAATCGTAGGGTTGTTCTTAATGAATTCGCGGACTCTGTTAAGTGTATCGCGTGCGGCTTCGATGTCTTCAAATACGATTGAGAGCTTGTTGCGTTTGAGAGCGGTGTCGTTGTAAGTGACGTCGCCGTGCATCATGTAATATACGCCGTCATTTTCGGCGATTACGATGCTGTTGCCTTTAGTATGGCCGCGGGCCTTAATGAAATAAATTCCTTCGGCGATTTTTTGGGAGTGCTCAAAATTTTTATAAGGGCCGTCGGAGTATTCGCAGCGGATAATATTTTCGCCTGTGAGTTTGAGTGCATCGGCATCTTCGGGGCCGATAAAGATTTTTGCGTTCGGGAAGGCCTTGAGCATTCCGGTATGGTCGGGGTGCTTATGAGTCACGAGAATTTTTGTGACCTGTTCGGGTTTATAGCCGAGGGCTTTGAAGCCGTCCAAGTAGTCATTAACTTTTCTGTAGCCTTTGAAGGGAGCTTCGGGAGCAAGGCCTGTATCAACGAGAATAACTTCTCCGTTTTCCATGTCGATTAAAAAATTCTGGAGGCTTGCCGGGAATTTTTCATCGGGGCTGCCGTCGCTCTTATTCTCACCGCCGAAGAGAAAATCACCGGCGAAGACTCCATCGTCATAAAGTTTTACTGTTTTGATTTTCATTGATTAATTACCCCCTGAAAAAATTTTTGTTTCATAATGATAGAATACAGCTTGAAAATTTCTAGCTCTGATTTTATATTAAACTATCAAAAATTCAAGTACTCATGTTTTTCAGACTTAGTTATAAATTTTTATAAAGTAAAATTTTCTAACTTACTCTGAAAAATTGACTGTAGAAGGGAGATAAAAAATTTTTATGTCTGAAGAGAAACGAAAACAAGTCTGTCCGCTTCAATACGCGAATGATATTTTCGGCGGAAAATGGAAAATGCGAATTATTTGCGTGTTAATGGTAGGCAAGAAGACAAAACGCTACAGCACAATCAAACGCAAGCTCAAAGATATTAGTAACATGATGCTCACTCAATCGCTAAAAGAACTCGAGGCCGACGGCATAGTCAAACGGATTCAATTTAACGAAGTCCCGCCTCATGTCGAATATTCTTTGACTGAAAAAGGGTTAAGGGCCGAAAATTTCATTAAGAGCGTGGCCAATTGGTCTCTCGGAGAATTTCAACTCTTAAATGAAGAAGATAGAGCCGATTTCGATATATATTGTTATGAATGTATGCGCGATTAGAAAAGAATACAGGTTATAATAGCAAGACAAATTTGTTACGGAGGAATCTTTAGCTTGTCTCTTAGAAAAGGTCTAATAATTTTTATATTGCTTGCCTTCGGAATGGGGGCTGTAATAATTTTTAACAGCGTCGATCAAAATACAATACATTCTCTTCTCCACGCAAATAAATTTAAACTCTTGCTAGCATTGTTGGTTGTCTTTTTGTCATGGCTTTGTGACGCAGGAAGATTTTGTGCGCTCGCTAAAGCTGCTCATGAATATGTCCCTTTCTCACTTGGAATCGTTTTAACATGGCTGAATTATTTTGGGAGCGCCGTTACTCCAATGCAGAGCGGCGGAGGCCCGTTCCAAGTCTACGCGCTTTACAAGAAAAATATTCCAATCGGGAAGGGCATCGCTATAACTTTAATGCGGACGATGCTGACGATTTTAATTTTGACTCTCTCTGTTCCTGTTGCGCTCATGCTTGACCCGGAAATCTTAAAAGGGAGTCCGTTCTTAAAAGGCTTAGTGTCGTATGTCTTCGTTGTAATTTTATTAACATGGGCGTTCGTGATCTTCACGATAATAAAGCCGGAGCTTATAAAAAAATGGAGCCTCGTAATAATTTTATGGCTAAGGCGATTCAATTTCATGAAGTCGAACAGACGAGTAATAAAAATTTTTCAATGGATTGACCGTGAGATTGACAATTACATTTTGAATTTCAAGCTGGCTTTCAACACCGGCAAAGCGTGGGTAGCTTTAGCTGTAATTCTTTCGGCGCTTCATTTGATTTGTCTGTTCAGTGTTCTTCCGGTCTTAATGAGTTCGGTAGGTCTTCCGTTCAGGTACGTTCAGACTATAGCGGTTCAATCTGTTTTCATGTTCATTTTGTATTTTGTCCCAACGCCGGGGGCGAGCGGTGTAGCTGAAGGCGGAGGGGCATTATTATATTCGCTACTTATGCCGGACAACATGGCCGGGGTTATGTCAATAATCTGCAGATTCTTCACGGACTATATTTCAATTTTTATGGGAGTCATAGTTGTTGTACGTATGCTTGGCTGGGGAGTGAGCGAAAATCTTCACAAAGGAGCGTCGGTCGAAGATGCTTGATAGATTTCGCGAATGGTCTTTCAAAATGCGCGGAGGACTCTGGACGTTATTATTCGTAATAATTTTGTTCACGGCTTCGCGCCCGACTCCTGTTCAAGTTGTTGGGGGCTTGATAATAATTTTTGGGGGACAGCTCTGGCGGTGTTGGGCGGCGGGCTTCATTGGCCTCTACAGGGGCGAGAACGTCAAAGCTCAAAGACTCACAACAACAGGCCCTTATTCTTTAATGAGAAATCCTTTGTACTTCGGAAATTTTTTAATTGGCCTTGGCTGGAGCATAATAGCCGGAGTTAATGCCGTAATAATTTTTTTAATCAGCTTTTATATTTTGTATGTGCTTGTGATAATTCCTCACGAAGAAAAATTTTTGCTTGTCAAGTTTGGCCGGGAGTACGAAGATTATTGCAATAGAACCGGAAGATTTTTCCCACGCATATTTAATAAGAAGGACTTGAAGGGAAATTTCGACTCAAAGATCTTAATGCGTTCTGAAATCCATACGATAATTTCAACGTTGATAGGAACGCTGATAGTTTTAATCGTATGTTATATTAAGTAAAGTTTATTTATGGGAAGGCAACCTTTTTTTAAAAATAACCCCCTCGCCAGCTGGCTGGCCCTCTCCCCCAACCCTTCCACCGCAAGCGGTCCCCCTTCCCTTACAGGGACGGCGGGG
>JAFSSV010000022.1 GCA_017450825.1 Synergistaceae bacterium | reverse complement strand
GCTGCTCAGATGGACGGAGCTATCTTAGTCGTAAGTGCTGCTGACGGCCCTATGCCTCAAACTCGTGAGCACGTCCTTTTAGCTCGTCAGGTCAACGTTCCTGCGCTTGTTGTCTTCATGAACAAGACAGATCAGGTTGACGACCCCGAACTTCTTGACTTGGTAGAAATGGACGTCCGCGAGCTTCTTAATCAGTACGAGTTCCCCGGCGATGATATTCCGATTATCCGTGGTTCAGCTCTTGAAGTTCTTGAGAAGGGCAACGGCACTCGTGAAGATCCTATCTGCAAGCCTATTTGGGATCTTATGGACGCTTGCGACGAGTATATCCCTGATCCTGTTCGTGAAATTGATAAGCCTTTCCTTATGCCTATCGAAGACGTATTCACGATTTCCGGACGCGGTACAGTTGTTACCGGCCGTGTAGAGCGCGGAGTTATCAACGCAGGCGAGCCTGTTGAAATCGTTGGAATGGTAAGAGATACAGCCAAGACAGTTGCAACTTCTCTTGAAATGTTCAGAAAGATCCTTGACACAGCCGAAGCAGGCGACAACGTAGGCGTATTGCTTAGAGGCATTGACAAGGGCGACGTACAGCGCGGACAGGTTTTGGCCAAGCCCGGCACTGTTACTCCTCACACGAAGTTCAAAGGCGAAGTTTACGTTCTTAAAAAGGAAGAAGGCGGCCGTCATACTCCGTTCTTTGCCGGATATAAGCCGCAGTTCTATTTCAGAACAACAGACGTTACTGGAAACATCAAACTTCCTGAAGGCGTTGAAATGGTAATGCCTGGCGATAACGCTACGTTTGAAGTAGAGTTAATCGTGCCAATAGCAATGGAAGAGGGCTTACGCTTCGCAGTTCGTGAAGGCGGCCATACCGTCGGAGCTGGAGTTGTAACGCAGATTATCGAGTAATCTGGTAGAAAATCATGGCACGTAAAATCCGCATTAGATTAAAGTCTTTTGATCATAGAGTTCTTGACACTTCAGCTGCTCAAATCGCTGAAACGGCACAATCAACGGGCGCTCGTGTTTCCGGGCCGATTCCCCTTCCTACTGAAGTTGGAAGGATTACGATTTTGAAATCGCCCCATAAGGACAAAGATGCCCGTGAACAGTTTGAAATGCGTACTCACAAGAGATTAATAGATATTATTGAGCCAACGCAGAGAACAATGGACGCGCTTATGCAGCTTAATTTAGCCAGCGGCGTGGACATTCAGATTAAATTCTAGTTAAATTTTTTTAAGGGAGAAATTTTTACTATGTCAATAGGGATTCTGGGGAAGAAGCTCGGAATGACACAGATATTTGACTCCGAAGGACAGGCCGTCGCTGTTACGGTCGTCCTTGCGGGGCCGTGTTCTGTAGTCGCGCTGAAAACCCCTGAACAGAACGGTTATGCGGCCGTTCTTCTCGGCTTCGGAGCAGTGAAAGCTCACAAGCTGTCCAAACCTCAAAAAGTTATGTTTGAAAAATTAAAGCTTGAGCCTAAAAAGACTCTCAAGGAATTCAGACTTGACGACTTAAAAGGCTATGAAGTTGGACAGGAAATCAAAGCAGATCTGTTTGAAGCCGGCGAGAAAATTAACGTCAAGGGAATTTCCAAAGGTAAGGGCTTTGCCGGAGTTATGAAGCGTCATCATTTCGGCGGCCAGCAGTTCAGCCACGGTACGTCAGTCGAGCATAGACACGGAGGCTCAAGCGGTGCTATTTCATACCCGGGCCGTGTATTTCCAGGAAAGAGAATGCCCGGTCATATGGGTAGCGAAAAAGTTACGGTCAAAAATCTTACAGTCATGGCCGTAGACGTTGAGAATAATTTAATTCTGGTAAAAGGTGCAGTCCCGGGCGCGAAAAACAGCCTGCTTGCCCTCTACAAGAAAGCATAAGGAGGGAAAAGACTATGCCTTTTGTAAAAGTATACGAGTTCAACGGCGAAAGAGCCGGAGAAATGGAACTTAGCGAGGAAATTTTCAATACTCCTGTGCATATGCCCGCTATTCATCAGGTTGTAGTGGCGCATTTAGCGAATTGCCGTCAAGGAACGACCAGCGTAAAGACCCGCGGTGATGTTTCAGGAGGCGGAAAGAAGCCTTGGAGACAGAAACACACAGGCCGCGCCCGTCAAGGAAGCACGCGTTCGCCTATCTGGGTACATGGTGGCGTAGCTCACGGCCCACACCCGAGGGATTATCATCAGAAAGTTAATAAGAAGGTCATGAGACTCGCTTTAAGGAGCGTTCTTTCTGATAAAGTCCGCGAGGATTTAATGGCGATCGTTAAAGGCTTTGACGCTATCGAAAAGCCTTCGACCAAGGCAATCAAGAATTTATTTACAGCCTTGAATTTTGGCAAGACGCTCGTTATTTATCATAATAACGGTTTGAACGTAGTACGAAGCGTCAGGAACTTAGAGGGCGCGAAATGTATAAACGTCGCAAGCATTAACGTTTATGACATTCTTAACGCTAAGAATTTAATCATCACGCCTGAGGCCGTCAAGAAAATTGAGGAGGTTTATTCAAAATGAATTTAACTGCTCATGATATTATCATTCGTCCGATAATAACCGAAAAATCCAGCTCTTTAATGGCCTTAAATAAATATACGTTTGAAGTTCACAAGAACGCGAACAAAATCCAGATCGGAAAAGCTGTCGAAGAAGTCTTCAACGTAAAAGTAGCCGGCGTGAATACAATTAACGTTAAGGGAAAAATGCGCCGCCGCGGAGCTACTAAGGGCTATACGCGAAGCTGGAAAAAAGCGATCGTTGCCCTCAAACCGGATCAGCATATCGAATTTTTCGAGGGTGCGTCGATTTAAAACAGGAGAAACACGAAAATGTCAATTATACAGTTTAAGCCGTACACAGCTTCACGCCGTCATATGAGCATTCAAGGCCGCGAAGATATTACGGCAGATAAACCCGAACGCTCGTTAGTTGTTCATCTTAGAAAGCACGGCGGACGCAATAATACAGGTCGTATTACAATGCGTCACATCGGCGGAGGACACAGAAGAGCGTATAGAATTATAGATTTCAAGCGCGAAAAAATCGGCATTCCCGGCCGTGTTGCTACGGTCGAATATGATCCTAACCGCAATGCTCGTATAGCGCTGATAAATTACGTTGACGGCGAAAAGCGTTATATCATAATGCCCAAGGGCCTCAACGTAGGCGATACGATCTATTCCGGCCCTGAAAGCGATATAACCACGGGCAATGCTTTGAAATTAAAAGATATTCCGGTTGGTACGTTTATTCATAATATCGAACTTCAGCCCGGAAACGGAGCCAAGCTCGTCCGTGCAGCAGGCACAAGCGCGCAGTTAATGTCAAAAGAGGGCAAGTATGCTTATATCAGAATGCCCAGCGGCGAATTGCGATTGATTTTGCTTGAGTGCATGGCTACAGTCGGACAGGTTGGCAACGAAGATTACGACAATATTTCATGGGGCAAGGCCGGTAAAACCCGCTGGAAAGGGCGCAGGCCGTCAGTCCGTGGTATGGTCATGAACCCTGTAGATCACCCAATGGGCGGCGGTGAAGGTAAGTCAAAATCTAACAAGCACCCTGTCTCACCTTGGGGAACTCCGGCTAAGGGTTACAAGACCCGCAAACGCAAGCCTTCAGATAAGTTAATTATCCGCAGGCGCTATGAAAAGTAAAAGGAGCTGAAAATAAATGCGCTCGACAAAGAAAGGGCCTTTTGTTGAACAGAGGCTCCTGGACAGAATAGAAGATATGAACGTCAGCGGCAGCAAGAAAGTAATTAAAACTTGGTCGAGGCGTTCAACCGTAGTGCCGCAGATGATTGGACATACAATCGCTGTTCATAATGGCCGTATGCACTTGCCTGTATATATCAGCGAAAACATGGTCGGTCATAAGCTTGGCGAGTTCGCTCCGACAAGAAAATTCGGGCATCACGCCGGACAGGATAAGAAAGGGAAATAATCATGGCAGAATTAAAAACAGCGACAGCAATGACGAAGAATGTCAGAATTTCCCCGTATAAAGTCCGTCAAGTTCTCGAACTTATCCGCGGAAAAGATGCCAGCAAAGCGCAAGTAATTTTAAAATTCAGCGACAAGAAAGCCGCAAGAATAATTTTAAAAGTTCTTAACAGTGCGCTGGCTAACGCAGAACATAATTACGGCATGAACTTGGATAAGCTCTATATCCATGAGGCACAAGCCAATCAAGGGCCAATGATGAAACGCTTCAGGCCGGCCTCAATGGGACGCGCTCATCCCTATGTTCATAAGACTTCGCATGTAATTATTACTCTTGGCGAACGTTAGGTTAGTAATTAGTTATCTGAAGGAGATTTTTAAATAATGGGACAGAAAGTTCACCCAATAGGCTATCGTCTCGGAGTTTCCAGCGAATGGCAGTCCAGATGGTACGCCGATAAAAAGAATTACGCAAAGAAATTACACGAAGATATAAAATTGCGTAAGTACATAATGAAAAAGTGGGAGGGCGCTGGAATTTCGCGTATTGAGATTGAACGCGTCGGGCCGGTTGTCCGCTTCACAGTTCATACAGCAAGGCCGGGCGTAGTAATCGGCAAGGGCGGCAACGAAATTCAAAATATAAAAAATGAGCTGCAGGCCCTGACCGGCGGAAAAGTCATGGTAAACGTCCATGAGATAAAAAATCCAGATGTCGAAGCCCAGTTAGTCGCCGAAGGTATAGCAAGCTCCCTTGAGCGCCGTGTTTCTTTCAGACGTGCAATGAAGCAGGCTATCTTCCGCGCGACGAAAGCCGGAGTCAAAGGCATCAAGGCCCAAGTCGCCGGACGTTTAGGCGGAGCAGAAATCGCCCGTACAGAATGGTACAACGAGGGACAGCTTCCGCTTTCAACGATAAGAGCGGATATAGATTACGGCTTTTCTGAAGCTGTAACTATGTACGGCGTTATTGGCTGCAAGGTCTGGATCTACAGGGACAGAGAACATGAAAAGGCTCCAGCTCCTGTACGGGGGGCCAGAAACAGGCCTGCTAAAAGCTAGAATGGAGGCTGAATTCAAATGTTAATGCCAAGCCGCGTGAAATTTAGAAAATCGCATAGATCGCCGTTAAGGGGCATTTCTAAAGGCGGAACTTCGATAGCTTTTGGAGACTACGGAATTCAGGCACTTGAAAATGTTTGGCTTACGGCCAGACAGATTGAAGCAACTCGTGTAGCCATATCCCGTAAAATGAAAAAGGGCGGCAAAATCTGGATACGCGTCTTCCCAGACAGACCTTACACTAAAAAGCCTCTTGAAACAAGAATGGGTAAAGGTAAGGGCGCGCCGGAATTTTGGGTTGCTGCTGTCAAACGAGGCCGCGTGCTTTTTGAGTTCTCCGGAATTTCAGAAGAAATAGCACAGGAAGCCTTTAGAACAGCAAGCCATAAATTGCCCGTAAAAGTTCGTTTTGTGCAGAGCAAGGGGAGTGATTAGGCCATGGACAAAAGCGTTAGACCTGCCGCACTTAGAGAGCTGACCAGCACAGAAATCGCAGGCAAAGTCAAAGAATACAAGACCGAATTATTTAATTTAAGATTTCAGAATGCTGTCGGGCACTTGAAAAATACAGGCCGTATCCGTGAGGTAAAAAAGACTATTGCAAGGCTTTTAACCATAGCGTCTGAAAAGGCCGTTAGTGATTTAGAAAAGGAAGCAACAGACAATGCCTAGTAAAGTTCGTACGGGTATCGTAGTAAGCGACAAAATGGACAAGACAATTATAGTCCGTGTTGAGCGTATGGCCGAACACCCGTTATATAAAAAAAGAATAAAGCGCGCTAAAAAATACGTCGCTCATGACAGCGAAAATTCATGCCGCAACGGTGATGAAGTTCGCATAAGAGAAACAAGACCCTTGAGCAAGACTAAGCGCTGGGAATTGCTTGAAATTACCAGAAAAGCGCCCGTGTTCGGGGAGGTTCAAGAATGATACAGCTTACGAGCGTTCTTAACGTTGCTGATAACAGCGGAGCAAGAAAATTATTCTGCATTCAGGTTATGGGCGGGAGCAAAAGACGTTACGGCACAATCGGCGATGTCATTGTCGCGTCAGTCCGCGAAGCTATCCCCAATAGCAATATTGCCAAGGGAAGCGTAGTGAAGGCCGTTATAGTCAGGACTAAAAAGGAAATTCGCCGCCGTGACGGTACGTATGTAAGATTCGACGACAACGCAGCCGTTTTGATAGATGCCAACGGCGAGCCTAGAGGGACACGTATTTTTGGGCCTGTAGGCCGTGAATTAAGAGCGAAAAAATACATGCGAATTTTATCGCTTGCTCCTGAAGTCGTATAGGAGAAATCAAAATGTCAGTAAGATTAAAGAAAAATGATCGAGTGAAAGTCATCACCGGCAAAGACAAGGGCAAAGAAGGCAAAATTATTCGCCGCATTCCCGAACGTGATTTAGTCGTAGTCGAAGGCGTAAACATGGTTTCTCGCCACGTAAGGCCCTCACAGACCAACCCTCAAAGCGGCATAATCAAACAGGAAGCGCCGATTTATGCCAGCAAAGTCATGTTAGTCTGCCCGCAATGCGGAAAGGCAACGAGGGTCGGTACATCATTCCTTGAGAGCGGAAAAAAAGTCCGCGTCTGCAAGAAATGCAACGAGATTATTGACCGCGGAGGACTTTAAACCATGGCACCGAGAATGCAAGAGAAATATAAAAACGAAGTAGCTCCGGCTTTGCTTCGTGAGTTTAATTACAAAAACGTTATGCAGCTGCCTAAGCTTGAAAAAATCGTCGTGAATATCGGTGTTGGCGATGCCAAGCTGGATATTAAATTCATGGACGCGGCTATTAACGAGCTTAGAGCTATAACCGGCCAGCAGCCTTTATTAAAACGCGCTAAGAAATCAATAGCAGGTTTTAAAGTTCGTCAGAATATGCCCGTAGCTTGCGCAGTTACTTTGAGAGGCGCTAAGATGTGGGAATTTCTTGACAGGC
The DNA here is from genome assembly GCA_017450825.1 of Synergistaceae bacterium. Taxonomy (GTDB): domain Bacteria; phylum Synergistota; class Synergistia; order Synergistales; family Aminobacteriaceae; genus JAFUXM01. The sequence goes on along the minus strand of JAFSSV010000022.1, from coordinate 11,712 downwards.
TTATCTCGTTGGCTTTGCCCGGAATTAAAGACTTTCAGGGCATTACGCGCAAGGGATTTGACGGCCGCGGAAATTATAATCTAGGCTTACGGGAGCAGTTAATTTTTCCGGAAATCAGCTATGACAAAGTAATTAGATCTCGCGGAATGAACGTCTCTATCGTTACGAGTGCCAAGACTGACGAAGAAGCCTTCGCACTATTAAAGGGGCTTGGAATGCCCTTCAGGGGAGCTTAAAGATGGCAAGAAAAGCATTAAAATTAAAGGCTGCGCGCGAGCCGAAGTTCAGCACAAGACGCTATAACAGGTGCCCGCTTTGCGGCCGTATTCACGGTTATATCAGAATGTTTGATATGTGCCGCTGCTGTTTTAGAAAAATGGCGCGTGAGGGAGCTTTCCCCGGCGTCGTAAAATCGAGTTGGTAAGGGGGCGGGCGTTTTGTACGTAAATGACCCTGTCGCAGATATGCTCTCAAGAATTAGAAACGCTAATATGACTTATGCAGAAAGCGTTGACGTTCCGTCGAGCAAAATGAAATTAGCCCTTGCAAGAATTTTAAAGGACGAGGGCTATATAAAGAATTTCAGAATGATCACCGATCCCGACAAGCCCTATGCTGAAATAAGAATTTATTTATCATACGGTGCAAGTCGTGAGCGCGTCATTCAGGGGCTTAGAAGAATCAGCAAGCCCGGCCGGAGAATTTATGTCAAGAGCGATAAAGTTCCTGTCGTAATGGGCGGCCTTGGCCTTGCAATTCTTTCAACTTCAAAAGGCTTAAAGACAAGTTCTGAAGCTAACAAGCTTGGCCTTGGCGGAGAAGTTCTCTGCTATGTCTGGTAAGAGAAGGAGGAAATTTTAAATGTCTCGTATTGGACGAAAGGCCGTAGAAATTGTTAAAGGCGCAAGCGTTGAGCTTAAAGGCAATGACATTATAGTGAAAGGCCCCAAGGGCGAACTTCACGCGCAGTTAATGCCCGGCATCGTTGTTAATATTGAGGGCGCAAGCGTAAAGGTTGACCGCACTAACGAAGAAAAACAGACAAGGGCATGGCACGGAATGACCAGAGCTTTAATAGCTAACATGGTAACGGGCGTTACAACCGGATTTTCAAAGACTATGGAAATAGTCGGAGTAGGTTGGCGTGCAGCATTACAGGGCAAAAAGCTTGTTCTTAACTTGGGCTATTCTCACCCTGTCGAATTTACGCCGCCCGAAGGAATTGAAATCGTGGTCGAAAATCCCATTAAATTCCATGTTCGCGGCATTGATAAAGAGCTCGTAGGCCAAACTTGTGCCCTTATTAAAAAATTCAGACCGCCTGAGCCTTATCACGGAAAGGGTATTAAATTTGAAAACGAATATATTATCCGCAAGGCCGGTAAGACTGGGGCGAAGTAAACTATCATGAAAAAAAGAAGTAGAAATGATATGCGCGTCATAAGGCACGAGCGCCTGCGCCAGCATTTAGCGGGAACTGCTGAGAAGCCCCGTATGTGTGTGTTCAGGAGCTTGAAGAATATTTACGTTCAGGTCATTGACGACGAGAAAGGGCATACGCTTGTATCCGCGTCAACTTTGGACAAGTCTTTAGCGGCGGAAGTCAAAGGCTGCAATATAGCTTCTGCTAAAGTCGTTGGCAAGGCTATAGCTGAACGTGCCAAGGCAAAAGGTATTAACGCTGTAGTATTTGACAGAGGCGGTCATGCCTATCACGGCAAGATCGCTGCTCTGGCCGCAGCAGCACGCGAAGGAGGGCTCGTATTCTAAAATGCCTGGAAGAAATAATATTGATAATAACGAGTTTCAAGAACGAGTCGTCGCTATTAACCGCGTAAGTAAAGTCGTTAAAGGCGGTAAGCGTTTCAGGTTTGCAGTTCTTGTCGTTGTCGGGGACGGCGCTACTCAAGTCGGAACAGGCATAGGCAAGGCAAAAGAAATCGCTGAAGCAGTCCGCAAAGGCATCGAAAAAGCTAAAAAGAACATGGTGAGCGTAAAGCATGACGGCGATACGATTCCTCACCCTGTTGTTGGCGAGTTCGGAGCAGCAAGAGTTTTATTAAAGCCCTCTCCGGCCGGTACAGGAGTTATCGCAGGCGGAGTCGTTCGTGCCATAATGGAACTCGGCGGCATTAAATACGTTGTTACTAAAGTAACGGGCCGTACTGCAAACGCTATTAATATCGCTCACGCTACGTTGGAAGCTATAAAAATTACTAGAACTGAAAACGAAATTATGAAGCTTCGCGGCTTTGCTAATGATTTAGCAGCTGAAAACGAAGGCGGAAGCGAACAGGAGAGTAACTGATTATGGCAAAGATTAAAGCGACGTGGATTAAGAGCGCGATCTGTTTTCCAGAAAGACAGAAGCGCACGATAAAAGCCCTTGGATTCAAAAAATTGAATTCATGCGTAGAGCTCCCCGACAATCCTTCAGTAAGAGGAATGATCGAACACGTACGGCACTTGCTTAAATGGGAGGTTGTAGAATGATTACTCTTAATGATTTGCGTGCGCCCAAGGGTTCGACGCATAAATCAAAGCGCCTTGGCCAAGGTATAGGAAGCGGAACAGGTAAGACTTCCGGCAAAGGCCATAAAGGCGATAAATCAAGAACAGGCGGCGGAGTTCGTCCGGGATTTGAAGGCGGACAAATGCCTTTAACCAGAAGGACACCTAAGCGCGGCTTTAATAATGCCCGCTTTGCAAAGGTCTTTCAGGGCGTAAATCTTGAAATTCTTGATAAAAAATTTAATGTCGGCGCAGAAGTTGATACTGAAGCTATGTTACAGGCCAGAATTATCCGCAAGAAAGATGTTCGTGTGAAAATTCTTGCCAAAGGAGAACTTAGCAAGGCTCTTAAAATCAAAGCGGCCGCGTTCAGTGCAGAAGCGATTAAAAAGATCGAAGCTGCCGGCGGATCTCATGAGGTTATATAAATGTTCGGGTCTTTGAGCGATATTTTCAGGCTCCCTGACTTGAAGCGCAGAATCTTATTTACCCTCGGAATTTTATTTGTTTTCAGGCTTGGAGCATATATCCCGACCCCCGGTGTGGATCGTGCTGCTATGGCAAGTTTATTTAACACCGGCGGCGGAGTAATGGACTTCTTGAATTTATTTTCGGGCGGTGCCTTGAGTCGTTTTGGAATATTCTCGCTTGGCGTTGCGCCTTACATTAATTCAAGCATAGTCATGCAGCTTTTAGTTGTAATTTTCCCGTATCTTGAAAAATTACAGAAAGACAGCACGGACGGTCATAAAAAAATTACTCAATGGACTCGATACGGCGCGGTCTTGTTTGCATTAGTTCAGGCTATAGGAATGACAGCTTGGTTACGGGGACTCGGAATTATGCAGGGCGGATTTTTTGATTGGCTCTTGGTAATTATCACGCTTGTAGCCGGTTCAATGGCTGTAATGTGGCTGGGCGAAGAATTAACAGATCACGGCGTAGGCAACGGAATTTCCCTGTTGATTTTTGCCGGTATCGTTGCCAGAATTCCTGAAGCAATCTTACAGACCTGGAACATGGTACGCTTGGGCAGTCTTAGCGTAATTGCATTGTTACTTGGACTCGTTTTGATGGTTGTAGTCATTGCGGGCTGTATCTTATTGCAGGAAGGCCAGCGGCGTTTGCCCGTTCAATATGCAAAGCGCGTTGTAGGAAATAAAATTTACGGCGGTCAAAGCACTTTCATTCCGTTGAAGGTCAATCAGGCCGGAGTTATTCCTATAATTTTCGCAAGCTCGCTTTTAATCTTCCCGTATACTATCGCGAATTATTTCAGCGAAAGTTCAGTTGGAAGATTTTTCAGCAGCGTTTTTGCCCCGAACAGCTTTGTATATATTCTTTGCGATGTTGCGCTGATTATATTTTTCTCGTATTTCTATACGGCCGTAGTGTTTAACCCGACCGATATAGCTTCTAACATGAAAAAGTACGGCGGCTTTATTCTTGGAATAAGACCCGGCCAGCCGACTTCGGATTATATAACCCGCGTTATGGAGCGTATCACGTTAGGCGGAGCAGTTTTTCTTGCTATCATAGCTTTAATTCCGAATATCATGAGCTCTGTTTTGAACGTCAGAAGCTTTTATTTCGGCGGTACGGCTGTTTTAATCGTTGTCGGCGTCGCAATGGACACGATAAATCAGATTGAAGCGCAGCTCCTTATGCGTCATTATGACGGCATTTTAAAGAGGTCTGGCGGCGGACGTTCACGCGGACTTTTAAGGGGCTAAAATGAAATTAGTATTATTAGGCGCGCCTGGGGCTGGAAAGGGTACTCAGGCGGCCTTACTTAAAAAAGAAATCGGCTTGGATCATATTTCAACCGGCGATCTTTTCAGACATAATTTAAAGAACAGTACGCCCTTGGGCCTCGAAGCAAAAAAATATATGGACGCGGGCCAGCTTGTTCCAGATGAGATCGTAATGAATATGGTATCTGAAAAATTAGCTGACGCTGAAAATACTGAAGGCTTTATGCTTGACGGCTTTCCCCGGACGGTAGCACAGGCTGAATTTCTTGACAGTAAAATCAATCTTGACGGTGTAGTTCTGTTTAATATTTCAGACGAAGAAATCGTAACGAGATTAATGGATCGTGCTGTCTGTCGTTCGTGCGGCAGCGTAACGCAATTTTCGAGCCATGAAAAATGCCCGGACTGCGGCGGCGAACTCTACAGGCGCGACGATGACAATGAGCAGACTATACGAAGCCGTTTGAAAGTCTTTCACGAACAGACAGAGCCTTTAATAGATTTTTATCGTACTAAAAATTTATTGCTTGAAGTCCAGGCAACGGGTAAACCTGAAGAAATTTTTGCGCGAGTTCTCTCGTTATTAAATCATGATAAAAATTAAAAGCTCGTCTGAAATCGAATTAATGAAGATTGCCGGACGTGTTACTGCTGAAGTGCTGGACATAATGCGCGATGTTATAAGACCTGGAATTTCAACCGGAGAACTTGACCGCATAGCAGAAGAGCATATACGCAAGAATAACGGGATCCCGGCATTCAAAAATTACAAGCCCGCTTTTGACATGACGCCATTTCCCGGAACTATCTGCGCTTCTATAAATGAAGAAGTCGTTCACGGTATCCCTGATTTTAACAGGATTTTAAACGAAGGCGATATTATCAGCGTTGACGTAGGCGCATATGTGAACGGCTACTGCGGCGATGCGGCTTGTACTTATCCCGTAGGAAATATAAGTCCCGAACGCCAAAAATTACTTGACGCAACTGAAACTGCTTTGAATAGAGCTATTCAAGCAGCAGTTCCCGGAAATACTTTAGGTGATATTGGCTTTGCAGTTGAAAGTTATGTAACCCCATTGGGCTTGGGAATAGTTCGCGATTATACGGGCCACGGGATAGGAAAAAAAATGCACGAGGCCCCGCAAATTCCTAATTATGGCAAAGCGGGACAAGGAATGATTTTGAAAGCTGGCATGACTTTGGCTATCGAGCCTATGATTATGTCCGGGCAGGAATCTGTGGAAGTTGGAGCAAACGGTTGGACAGTTTCGACTTGCGATAAATCCGACGCTGCACACTTTGAGCGCTCAATCGTAATCACTCCAGACGGCCCAGAAATTTTAACTAACTGGAAATCAGCAACAAGGGAGTAAATAATTTTAAATGGCAAATTCCGGCAAAGAGGACGTAATCGAAGTAAAAGGCATAATTTCAGAGCCTCTTCCTAACGCAATGTTCAGGGTAGAGCTTGAAAACGGCCATAAAGTTTTAGCACATGTCAGCGGAAAAATGAGAATGCACTTTATCAGAATTTTACCCGGCGATAGAGTGCTTGTTGAAATATCCCCGTATGACTTAACCCGCGGGAGAATAATCTATCGTTATAAATAAGCAATGTATAATTGCATTATACATTAAAGAAAAGGTGATATAACATGAAAGTAGGGCCTTCAGTAAAGCCTATATGTGAGTATTGCAGAGTAATTCGTCGTCATGGTGTCGTGCGGGTAATTTGCAGCCGCAACCCAAGACACAAGCAAAGACAAGGTGTCAGGAGGTAATTAAATGGCACGTATAGCAGGAGTAGATCTGCCGAGAGATAAAAGAATAGAGATCGGCTTAACGTATATTTTCGGAATTGGCCTCAAGACGAGTCAAAAAATTCTCGCCGCAACAGGCGTAAATCCTGATGTAAGAGTCAAAGACTTAGACGAAGCGGATGCACAGAAATTACGCCGCGAAATCGAAGATAATTACAAAGTCGAAGGCGATTTAAGACGCGAGATCTCAATGAATATTAAGCGTCTTATTGATATTGGCTGCTATCGTGGTCAGCGTCACAGGCTTGGCTTGCCGGTCAGAGGCCAGCGCACCAAGACTAACGCAAGGACGCGCAAAGGACCGCGCAGGACTGTTGCTAATAAGAAAGTAGCAACGAAGTAGCGTGCCATTTAAGCAGGAGGTGAATTAATTTTGGCTAATAAAAAAGCAACGCAGGCCCGCAAGGGTAAGAGGCGCGAAAAAAAGAATATTAATTACGGAGTAGCGCATATCTATTCTACTTTTAATAATACTATCATGTGTATCAGCGACAGAGGCGGCAATATAATTTCTTGGGCAAGCGGCGGCAACGTAGGCTTCAAAGGCGCAAGAAAATCTACGCCATTCGCAGCTCAAACAGCAGCGTCTCAGGTCGCAAAGGCTGCACAGGATCAGGGAGTACGCGAAATTGACGTTATTGTCAAAGGCCCCGGCCCTGGCCGTGAAAGTGCTATTAGATCTTTACAGGCCGCGGGTCTTCAGGTGAATTTGATTAAAGACGCAACGCCTATTCCGCACAACGGCTGCAGACCTCCGAAGAGGCGTCGCGTTTAAGGGAGATTTTCTAACTTGGAGAACACAAAATTTAACGTTTCAATCGAACAAGGAAGCGATTACAGTCAAATATCTTTTGAACCGCTGGAACGCGGCTACGGGGATACTTTGGGCAACGCTTTACGACGGTTGCTTCTCTCGTCAATAAGAGGAGCAGCCGTTGTAGCCGTAAGAATTGAAGGAATTTTGCACGAGTTCAGCACCATCACAGGCATTCGCGAAGATGTCATAGAGTTATTAATGAACTTGAAGCATATTCCGATTAAGGCTAAGAATCCTAATTCTGGAGCTACTGAAGCTACACCTAAGATTATTACGTTAGACAGCGACAACTTGCCTAAAGATTTCTTCACTCGCAAGATAAATCCCGGAACTATCACGGCACGCGATATGCCCAAGGATAGTGATTTTGAATTCTGTGGGAATAACGTCTTATGTACTATTGAAAAAGGTACGCACTTAGTAATGGAAATTTACGTCGCCGAAGGTGTGGGATATTTCTCTGCTGAACGAGAACGCCCGTCGTCTTTGCCGATCGATGCATTATTAACTGACGCTATATTCTCACCAGTTAAACGCGTTAATTATCAGATAGTCCCGGCAAGAGTCGGACAAAATATTGATTATGAACGTTTAAATCTCGAAGTCTGGACGAACGGCGCTGTAACTCCAGAAGAAGCTACGATTAAGGCGGCGCAGATCGCTGAAAATTATTTCAACGGCATCGCCGAAAAGATTCCTACGGCTACTATCACTAAAGAGTCAGATAAGAAGACCGAGGTGCCGCAGCAACCGTTGACGCTTCCTTCGCTTCATGATTTAGGGCTTTCAGTCAGAAGCGAGAACAGTCTGCTTAGGGCTGGAATTCAATCGATCACTGACTTGACGAACAAGCCGCGTGAGGAGATTTCAAAAATTCATAACCTCGGGAAAAAGTCTCTCACTGAAATCGAAGATCGCCTGAAAAAGTTTGGGCTGGAACTTCCCAGCAGTCCAACTTCGCCTGTTGATGAAGCTGAAAAGAATATCGAGTTTTCTTCTACAGACACTCCTAAACAACTCGTAGACGATATTATGAAAGATGTTGACGCACTCTTGAATAAAACCTACGAAGTAGAAACGCCTGAGGCTACAAATACTGAGCAGGGAGAAACTAAGGCACCTGAAACGACTCAACCTGATGTTCCAGTCAAACCAAATGAAGGAACAAAGAAGCCGCCTAAAGGGCCTAAAACTTCCAAGCCTGAAAAGGAAGAGCCAGCGCCCGAAGCTACAGCTACTGAACAGGAAGAAACTAAGGCACCTGTCGAAGATAAGAAAGATAAGAAAAAAGACAAGAAGCCTAAAACTTCTAAGCCTGAAAAGGAGAAAAAGGCTAAGGCTTCCGAAGAGACTCCGGTCGAAACCGAAGCACAAGCTGAACCTGTAGAGACTCCGACTGAAGCACAGGCCGAGCCTGTCGAGGAAAAGAAAGAAGAAAAGAAGCCCGCGAAAAAATCTACAAAAAAATCTTCTACGTCTTCTAAGAAAAAAGCTGAGCCCGAAGCTCCTGCTCCCGAACAGGAAGTAACAGCTCCGGCACAGGAAGAAGCTAAAACTCCCGAAGAGACTCCAGTCGAAGCTGAAGCACAGCCCGAGCCCGTCGAAGAAAAGAAAGAAGAAAAGAAGCCAGCGAAAAAATCTACGAAGAAATCTTCTACGTCTTCTAAGAAAAAAGCTGAGCCCGAAGCTCCTGCTCCAGAACAGGAAGTAACAGCTCCGGCACAGGAAGAAGCTAAAACTCCCGAAGAGACTCCGGCAGAAGCTCCAGCAGAAGAAAAGCCTAAGCCTAAACGCAAGACTTCTTCTTCAAAATCTAAAAAGAAAGCTGAGCCTGCTCCGGAAACTCCGACAACTGAGCCGGAACAAAATAATTAATTTTTAGAAAAGAGGTGTATTAACTTGAGACATCATGTAGATCATAGAACGCTTGGCCGCTATGGAAGTCATCGCCGCCTTATGCTAGGCAACATGGCCGCAAGCTTGTTCTTGAACGGCAGTATCACTACAACCGTAACACGAGCTAAAGAACTCCGCCGAGTCGCTGAAAAATTAATCACCCGCGCAAGAGGCGGAAGCGTCCAAGATATTCGCGTTGTGTTCTCGAAAATGCCGCACAAAGAAGCTGCAACAAAATTATTCAAAGAGATAGCTCCCAAGTTTAAGGATTTTGATAAAGGCGGCTATACTCGTATCGTTAAGCTCGGCGCTCGCAAGGGCGACGGATCGCCAATGGCAGTTATCGAACTTGTTGAAAGAGCATAAAGCCCCGTTCATCGAGGCACGCTCGCTATCTTTTGCATATGACACGGGACGGACTTTAAAAGACGTCTCGTTTTTTATATGCAAAGGAGAACGCGTGGCGATTATCGGCCGCAACGGTTCAGGAAAATCTACGCTCGCTAAAATCCTGGGGGGACTCTTATATCCCGACAGCGGCGAATATTTAATCAACGGGAAAAAAATTCAAGAGCTCAATCCAAAAACTTTACGTGGACTCATAGGCATGGTCTTTCAAGATCCCGATAATCAAATTATCGCGGCTATGGTTGAAGACGACGTAGCCTTTGCTCCAGAAAATCAGGGCCTTCCTTCCAACGAAATTCAAAAGAGAGTCGACGCTGCTATCGAAAAAGTAAACTTGACTCACAAAAAATTTTCAAGCGTTACAGCTCTAAGCGGCGGAGAAAAACAACGTCTGGCAATCGCCGGAGCCTTGGCCGCAAAAATCGAATGCCTTATACTTGATGAGGCTACGTCCATGCTTGATCCTAAAGGACGAGCCGATATTGAAAAGGCTTTGAAGGATTTACACAGCGAAGGCTTGACGATAATTCAAATTACTCACGACCTTGAGCCTGAAAATTTTAAAGACGTAAACAGAGTCATAATTATCTCCAACGGCGAAATAAAATGGCAGGGAAACCCTGAAGAATTTTTTAAAAATATCGCGGCACTCTACGAGACTCCAGTTAAGCCCCCCGAGGCAAGTTCACGTTATAAAGGTAAAGCAAGAAAAATTTTTCAGATAAAAGATCTTTTCTTTAAATATGACGAAGAAAATTACGCGCTGAAAAATTTAAGCCAAGAAATTTTTTCCGGGCAATGGCTTTCAATCATAGGCAAGACAGGAAGCGGAAAGTCTACACTCGTTCAACACTTAAACGCGCTCTATAAAATTCAAGAAGGGAAAATTTTTTTTGAAGGGCAAGACTTACCGCAAAGCGGCCAAGAAGTTCACAGGTTAAGACAGAGAGTCGGGCTTGTCTTTCAACACCCCGAAGATCAATTATTTTCAGCGACAGTTAAAGATGAATTAGCCTTCGCGCCTTCCAACGCAGGCTTGAAAAATTCTGAACTTTACGAAGCGATTTTATACGGGCTTGAATGTGTAGGGCTTGAGAAAAATTTTTTGACGCGCAACCCTATCGCCCTTTCAGGCGGCGAACGAAGACTCGTAGCGATTGCTTCAGTCTTGAGCGCACGCCCTGAATGTTTTGTCCTTGATGAACCACTTGCGGGACTCGATGCCTCGTACAGAATAAAAATTCTTTCAATGCTTGCCCGTTTACGCAACGAAGGCAAGACCATAATAACAATTACTCACGATTTAAAAATGGCGCTTGAGTACAGCGACAAAATTTTATTTTTAGAGAAGGGCGAAAAAAAATCTTCCGGTACTCCCGAGGAAATTCAGGAGTTAATAAAATGTTCCTTTCAGATATAAATATCGGTCAATATATTCCTACAGGTTCCGTTATTCATAAGCTTGATCCAAGAGCAAAATTATTTTTCTTTTTGATAATTATCTCTGCGATCTTCCCGGCCCAAAATTTTTTTCAGGTCTTAGCATGGACGATCATTTTAATTTTTATAATCAAGCTGTCAAAAATTTCCGGGCGAATAATTTTAAAGGCGGCGAGGCCGTTATTTTTTTTAGTGATCTTCGCGTTCATTTTTAATTTAATAGCGGCGTTCTTTGCTGAAGATTTTTTGCCGGCCCTGTACAGAACTTTTTTTGTAACGTCGCGCTTGGCTGTGCTTATGCTCTTTGCTGTCCTCTTGCCTTTAACGACAGCGCCGCTTGAACTTGCCGACGGGATTGACGCTCTTTTAAAACCTTTTCAAAAGTTCGGGCTTCCTTCAAACGATATTGCTATGATGATAGGCATGGCTTTGAGATTCATTCCGTTGTTAATGCAAGAGACGGACAAAATTATCAAGGCACAGCTATCACGGGGAGCAAGGCTCGATCAGGGAAATTTATTTCAGCGGGCCAAGGCTTTTATTCCGGTGCTTATTCCTTTGTTCGTAATAATTTTCCGGCGGGCCGATGAGATTGCCTTGGCAATGGAAGCGCGAGGCTACGACAGCGGCAAGGGACGAACGCGCCGCAAGCCTTTAACATGGAAAAAAAATGATACGCTTGCAATTATTCTTGTAATTTCTTTTACGCTAGTGATAATTTTTTTTGTCTGATTTTTTAACAAGCCCTTCGGCCTTTCGTTGCACTTCTTTTTTAGTGAACAACAACCACCTCCGGCCCTTTGGGGGCACCTCCTCTTTTTTAACAACAACCCCTCCGGCCCTTTGGGGCCGCCTCCCCTTTTTTAACAATAACCCCTCCGACCTCCCTTCGGTCAGCCACCTCCCCTTACACAGGGGAGGCAAGGGGTAGAGGGAATAAAAGATGTCGAAGAAATCCTTGCGCCCCCTGTTAAGGGGGAGAGGGCCAGCTTGCTGGCGAGGGGGTTATTTCTAAAAAAGGGGGCTTTCCAAGAGGGCCACAGAGTGGCGAAGGGGTTATTTT
>JAFSSV010000187.1 GCA_017450825.1 Synergistaceae bacterium | reverse complement strand
TGAAAAAAATTTAGAATTGAATTCGATAATTATACAGTCATTCGGGCCGTTCTACTTTCTCCGGCCAAGCACCTTCCCTTACTTTTATAGTAAAAGCACTTGAAAATACCCCCCGTGCCACTTCGTGCCCCTCTCCCCCAACCCTTCCACTGCAAGCGGTCTCCCTTCCCTAACAAGGATGGCGGGGCGCAAGAGAGTTCTTCGACATCTTTTATTCCCTCTACTCCTTGCCTCCCCTGAAAGGGGAGGTGCCGAATGAAATGAGGCGGAGGGGTTTATTACTTTTAAGGTGCTTTTACTATAATTACAACCCCCTCCGGCCCTTCAGGCCACCTCCCTTTTTTTAAACAATCCCCTCCGGTTCGCTTCGCTCACCACCTTCCCAAGGGGAGGCTTTTGTGTAAAAAAAATCTTAGCCTCCCTCGGGGAAGGGCCGGACAAAAAAACGCTTGCGGTGGTGGGGGTTGCTTTCAAAGTCACGCAACTGTCACGCGTGACAAATTTTTTCGGACATTGCCTTAACTAGCATTTCATTTTCAAAAGGTCTTTGAGTCGCAACGCGGATAAATTTTCCTTCGAGCCCGGGAAAATTTCTTGTGTGCCTCACGACTAGGCCAAGCGGTAATAATTTTTTTATGAGCGCAAAATCGTCTTCGACCCTAACTAAGAAATAATGCACCGCCGAGCCCATGACTTCAAAGCCGGCTTGTCTGAAATTTTTTATGAAGAGCGGGGTGTTCTCACGGTAAAAATTTTTTGTAGCCTCATAAAAATTTTTTTCGTTTAAGAATCTCAAAGCTAATTCTTGAGCCAAGGCGTTGACGCTCCACGAAGGCTGAAAAGTTTTAAGGGCTGAAATAATTTTTTCACTTGCAATCGCGTAACCGATTCTTACGCCGCTCAAATGAAAAATTTTCGTTAGCGATCTCAATAAAATCACATTTTCAAAATCGCAAAGCCTTTCGGGCTGTTCGTTGCCTGTTAAGAAATCTATATAGGCCTCGTCAATTATAAAAAGAGTGTCGGGAAAATTTTTTATTACTTGGGCAAGCCTTATAAAAATTCCTGTCGGGTTATTGGGATTAGTGAGAATAAAATTTTTGAAGCGCCCGGCCTCTTCGATATTAAATACTCCTTTAGCTTGAGGGAAGGCCCGGGCATATTCAGAATAGCAAGGCTGAAGAATTCCCGTTGAATTTTTTTCGAGCAATTGCGCTAATAAAAAAATTGCCTCGTTGACTCCGTTAGTGAATAAAATTCTTGAACTTGAAATTTTTTCTTGAGCAGAAATTTTTTCGCGCAAGCTTTTACATTCGGGGTCAGGATAATGAGATGTAAGCGTTTTGAGATCAAGTTCCAAAATTTTTTCCGGCCAAGGAAAAATATTTGTGTTGGAGCTGAAGTCAAAAATTTTTTCGGGCATTGGGATATTAAAAGCGCTGTATAAATTTTCGGGGTTAGCCCCGTGGATTATATTTTTCATGGAGGGAATCTTAACAGCTTCTTGGGGGCTTTGAAAATTTTTGAGCTTTAAAATTTTTTATGAGCGACTCGCTTTCAGGACTCGCGACTCGTTTTGAACGATTTTATTTTTTTATTGGGCTTCGTAAAATCTGAAAGGCATTGAAGGACTCAAAGATTTTTGTAGCTGATAAAGTAGCTGATAAAAAATTTCTTTTGGGATTCTGGAAAGTTTTTGAGGTCTAACGAATTCCGGATAATAATACCACAACCGCCGCAAATAATGAACAGCTTACATCAAGCAGCTTCCACGCCTTCACAATATCTAACGTTTCAGGAGAACGAGCCCCGGAATTTATCGCCGGCCTTGCCTCAAATTTTTTTTGATAGAATGCTCCGCCCCCAAGTTCAATCCCTAAGACTCCGGCAAAGGCGCTTTCACCATGGGCACTGTTCGGGCTTTTATGATTCCTCCGGTCACGCAGAAAAATTTTAAGGGCTTCAAAAAATTTACAGCCCTCGTGACTAATTGCACCAGAAAAAATAATTACTAGTCCTCCAAGACGTGCTGGGAGAAAATTTAAAACATCATCAAGCTTAGCCCCGAACGTTCCAAATCTTCCGTAACTTTCATAACCGATCATTGAGTCCAGCGTGCTGACTGTCTTAAAAATCCAAACGGCTAAGATCATTCCGTATTGAGACTCAAAAAAATTCCCGACCGCCGCAAAAAATATTACAGAGATTACCCCGTCAATAGAATTTTCTGCTACGGTTTCAATTACAGCACGGGCGATTTCTTTCTCGTTTAAATTCTCCGTGTCGCGCCCAACAACGTAAGATAAAAATTTTCGCGCCCTGCTTAAATTTTTTTCAAGCAAGGCAAAAAAAATTATCGCCGTCTCGTCCTTCAAGTCACGCCACGCAAGCGCCGCATATAAAAAATAAATCTCCACAAAAATATTACAGCCCGTAAGGTTAAGCACAAGCGATAAAAAAATTATCGTCGTCCCTATCGTCATGACACAAAGAGCAAAACCCCCGGCAAAAGATTTTTTTTCGGTCAGGAAAATTTTTTTGAAAAAATTTATCACCTGGCCAATTAATTTCACCGGGTGAGGAAAATTTTTCGGGTCGCCTAGAATTTGATCCAGCAAGATAGAACTAAAAAGTATTAAAGCAAATCTCATTTTTATTTTTTATTAATCGCCGCTCACTGTCGTAAGAGTATAAGCTCCTGTCACTTCAGCGCCGCAAGCCTCACAGGCCTGCGCAAGTCTCAAAAGAGTCATGCCCGTCGTGCATACGTCATCAACAAGAGCAACCCGAAGGCCGTTGATCTCGTTAGAAATTTTAAAGGCTTCAGGTGTTAAATTCATTCGTTCGGCTTCTGCTAAGCCTGCGCGGTTGGGAACGACCTTCGACCACTCGGCACCGTCAAAAATTTCAAGCCTCCATGAGTCGCTCAAGCCCTTGGCAAGTTCACGAGCTTGATTATATTTTCGTTCGCTCTTCAAGTGCAAAGGCACAGGCAATAAATAATCAGCCTCCGGACGCTCAAGAAATTCTCTCATAATTCGTCCAACAGGTCGGCAAAGTTCACGTGCCCCGGAATATTTGAAAGCTGAAATGATTTTATTTATTCTCGTGTGATACCACGAGGGCGATTTAACTTCGAGTCGGCCTTCGAGATTTCTTGAGATTATCTTTTCAGCAAAGAGGGATTTAATGCAATCGTCACAAATTATTTCTGCTGGCGCTCCGCATACCGGACAGCTCACGGGCCATAGGAAGTGCAAGGCATAATTAATTATCTGGCTTTTCATTTTGTTTTGTTTTGACTCCATTGCCTTTTTTATAAATAACCCCCTCGCCACTTCGTGGCCCTTTTGTAAAGCAACCCCCCTGTCAGCAAGCAGACATCCCCCCTTACACCGGGGGGACGAGAGATTCCTACTATTCTAGCTACATCCCTTGCCTCCCCTGAAAGGGGAGGTGGCCTGAAGGGCCGGAGGGGTTATATAAAAAATAAAAGGGACTCGCATTCTCTGAAATGAATTTTAAAATTATTATAAGCTATGCCTTGTTATGTATGCTAGAATTGAACAAAAAAATTTTTAATTACGTGAAGGAGTTTGTTTAAATGCCAATGCAAATAGGCCTCGAAGACCTTATAGGAATGTTAGTCTCCCGTGTCGAAGAAATCGGATTGAGCAGCGAAAATCAAAAAAATAAATTTAATGTGATGTTCCGCGTCTTATATAAGAAAGGACTCTTTAACGAAGCCGATGTTATTGAGTCACTCAAAGAAGAAAATAAAATTTTGCTTGAGCTTGGCCTTATAAAAGAAATGCCCGACGAAAAAACTATCAAGGCTTCAGCTGAAAATATTATGCTCTGGATCAAAGGCGACACTAAAGAAATTCAAAGCTCACTCGAAGAACTTCAGAAAAAATTACAAGAGGCCGCCGCAAAACAAAACGCCCCAAAAATTGACGTTGCTCCCGCAGGCGTTCTCAATGAACTCGACAGGCTTGGAGCTGGCAATAAAAAATTAATAATATAAAAATTTTAAAATCAAAAATGAAATCGTTATTATTTAAGATCAGCGTCTATTGGCGAAGAGCTTCGGGGAAGATCTTAATAATAGCGCTGACGGATTTTATTCTGCTTGCCTTCGCCGTTTACTTCGGCTACGCAATGAGGATCGGCAGTCTTGTTCCTTCTGAAGTCGGCGACTGGGGAACGCTTGTGCTTGTGATGCCTCTCGTATGCGTTGTCGTGTTCGCGGCGTTCGGTCAATATAAAGTCATATGGGCTCACGCCGGTACAGATGATTATGTTAAATTCGCAGGAACTTACGCCCTAGCGCTGATAATTTTTTTGTTTGTCAATTCGATTTTTAAATTCGCTCTGTTCTCCCGTGTAGCTTTTACGATTGCTTTTTTCCTTGGATTATTTTTATGCGGCGGCTTGAGATTCTCTTGGCGAATGACTAAATCACTTCACACTGAAGCCGAAGGCCAGCCTTCCCCTAAAAAATTAAAGACTCTTATAATCGGAGCAGGGGAAGCCGGAACTTTTCTTGCAAGAGATTTAATGCGCAACAAGGGCGAATTATATCCGGCCGGTTTTGTCGACGATGACCCGAGCAAAATCGGAATGCATGTTTCGGGCTTGATGGTCTTCGGAAGCACGGCACACTTGAAAGAGATCGTAGAACGCGAAAATTTTCAGGTCGTCCTTATAGCAATCTCATCCTACATGCGCAAAAAAATTCGTGAGATCTATAACGCCCTTGCGAGTCTTAATGTCGAAGTAAGAATCTTGCCAAGCCTTAGAGAACTTGCTGACGGCCGCTTCGCCGTTTCGACTCTTAGAAAAGTTAAGCTCGAAGATTTATTAGGACGCGATCCCGTTAAAATTAATCTTGAGCCTTCAATGAATTATATTCAGGGCCGTAAGGTTTTAATCACGGGCGCGGGCGGTTCGATAGGTTCGGAGATTGTCAATCAGGTTCTTCATAATGACCCGTCTGAAATTTTTGTGCTTGGTCACGGTGAGCAGTCTATATATTTATTGCTTGAAAAGCTTGGAAAATTAAAATTAAATATTCCCGTTACTCCCGTAATTGCCGACGTAGCAGACGAGATAGCTATCAATAATCTTTTCAAGACTGTAAAGCCTCAAGTAATCTTTCATGCCGCCGCTCATAAGCACGTGCCCTTAATGGAATTCTCACCGCGTGAGGCAATGCGGGTAAATGATTTAGGAACACGAACGATCGCCCGCTGTGCCGGGAGGTATCGCGCCGAACGAATGGTAATGATCTCAACAGATAAAGCCGTCAACCCTTCAAGCATTATGGGCGCGACAAAAAGACTCGCCGAAAAAATTTTGGAGCGCGAGCAGAGAAATTATCCTGAAACGAAATTTATGGCCGTCCGTTTTGGAAATGTCTTAGGGAGCCGCGGAAGTGTCATTCCAAAATTTGAAAGACAGATCGCCGCCGGAGGCCCCGTGACTGTCACTCACCCGGAAATGAAAAGATATTTTATGCTGATCCCTGAAGCTGTGAGTTTAGTAATTCAAGCCGGAGCTTTTGGACACGGCGGGGAACTTTTTGTTCTTGATATGGGAGAGCCTGTAGTTATAAAAGAAATGGCGGAGCTTTTAATACGCCTCTGTGGTTATGAGCCTTATAAAGATATTAATATCGAGTTCACGGGCATCAGGCCGGGCGAAAAACTTTACGAAGAATTATTTTATGACGAGAATTCAGTAGAAGGGACTCTTGACCCCAAGATCTTTGTGAGCAAAATCAAAGCCGGCGACACTGCGCCCGATGTCGATCTTGATTCGACTCTTGAATATGCCCTCAAGCATCCCGGCGAAGCTCTAAGCCTCTTAGAAAAATTAGTCCCGGAATTTCATCACGTGATCTCTTAAAAATTTTTTCAGCTTGAAATTTTTTTGATAGAGTCTTCAAAATTTACAAGGCGGTATTCGAAATCATATTCACTTAGATTTTTTTCATAAGTCATATTTCTGAAAGCCTTGTGAATTTTTTTTTGTATTGGGCCGGGAATTTTTGTGCCGATCTTTACGAGCCAGTTTAATTTTTTGCTTATAAGAATTTTATGTCCATAAGACTTGGCGATTTCTCTTACCATGTTGCTTGTATTAACGTATTCAGAATTTTGAGGGAAGAAAATTCCTTCGGCCTCTTTCAAAATTATTTTTTCGATAAGCGCGCAAAGATTTTCGATATAGATCATTGAGATTTTATTTTCATAATCCGGAAAGAACGGAGCGTGACGGGCAATAAAAGAAAGCAGCCTGTAATTTCCCTTGCAGCTTTTTCCGTAGACCATGGGCGAACGAATGATACTTACTTTGAAATTTTTGTCGCTGATTTTTTGCAGGGCCAGATCAGCCTGTAATTTGCTGTCGCCGTAAAAATTTTCCGGAGCGGGTTGAGTGTTGCGCGTAATATGTTCCAGCTTCCCGTAAATAATAATAGAAGACATAAAAATAAATTGCTTGACCCCTTCGGCCTTGGCCTTAGCCGCAAGTTCGACCGTTAAATCTCTGTTGACTTTGTAATAAATTTCCTGTTCTTCGCGGGAAATTTTTTTTGCGTCAACGTGAGCAATCCCAGCAACATGAAAAATAGAGTCGTAACTTGCGAAGCTTTTTTCTTGCCAGTTGCTTTCTCTTAAATTTAAGAAGTCAATAGAAATTTCTTCGGGGCATTTTTCTTTTACCCATTGTTCAAAGCTTGTGCCTATGTAAGAATTTTGCCCGGTGATTAATAATTTCTTCATGAAAAAATTTCTTTGCTCCTTCTTAAAAATAAATAAAAATTTTTTTAGACCCTGTTGATTGTACAGTATACTAAACACACTTAAAAAACTATAACCCCCTTGCCAGCAAGCTGGCCCTCTTGTTTGTAAAGCAACCTCCATGTCAACAAGTTGACATCCCCCCTTAACAGGGGGG
>JAFSSV010000186.1 GCA_017450825.1 Synergistaceae bacterium | reverse complement strand
CCCTGTGTAAGGGGAGGTTGCCGGTCGCGTAGCACGCCGAAGGCTCTGAAAGGAAGTCGGAGGGATTGTGGTTAAAAAAAAATTTTTAGGAATAACCCCCTCGCCACTTCGTGGCCCTCTCCCCCTTAACAGGGGGCGCAAGAGAGTCTTTCAAAAGAAAATTTTTTCAACGGGCCTTTTTACTCTTCTCACTAAGCTTGTGAAGAGTCGACAAGGCTTCAATCGGAGTCATGTTGTCAGTATCAAGTTCGGCAAGCTCCTCAATGATCCCGTCACTTTCAGGCGAAAATAATAAAATCTGCCGCCTCAATGCAACCTGAGGAAGAGGCACGGAAATTTTTTCGGGCTTCACTTCAAAGCCTTCACGCTCAAAAATTTCTAAAAGCTCAAAGGCCCTCCTCAAAACTATATCAGGCAGCCCGGCCACGCGCGCAACTTCAATGCCGTATGAACGATCCGCCGGCCCCTTTACAACTTGATGCAAAAATAAAATTCCTTCCTTGCCTTCGCTCACCGCCATGCTGTAATTCTTAACGCCTTCGAGTCTTTCTTCAAGACAAGTTAATTCGTGACAGTGAGTAGCAAACAAAACACGAGCCTTCGATGCTCCCTGTAGATATTCAAGCACAGCCCAAGCTATGCTCATTCCGTCCCATGTCGCCGTCCCCCGGCCTATCTCGTCAAGAATTATTAAACTCTTGTCCGTGAGATTATTTAATATGTTCGCGGTCTCCAGCATTTCAATCATAAACGTACTGCTTCCGCGAACAAGATCATCACGCGCACCGATACGCGTAAAAATCCTGTCAACCAATCCGAAGCGCCCGGCTTCAGCTGGAATCCAAAAGCCAGCTTGCGCCATTAAAGATAACAACGCTGTCATTCTAAGCCATGTAGATTTTCCGGCCATGTTTGGTCCCGTCAAAATTATTACCCGGCCTTCACTGTTTAAAGTCACGTCGTTAGGAATGAAACTGCTGTCTTTTAATTCAGATTCAATTACAGGATGACGGCCGTTCTTGATTTCTATTACGTCTGAGCCGTCAACAGCAGGACAAATATAATTTCTTTCACGGGCAATACATGCGCTCGAAGCTGCGCAGTCTATAACACCTAAAAGTCTTCCGGTTAATTGCAGGTCGTCACTGAAAGTCAAAACGCGTTCGATAACGTCTTGATAAATTTTATTTTCAAGCCGTGAGATTTCAGACGAACTGTTCTTCATGCGCGATTCAAATTCTTTTAGTTCAGGAGTCGTGAAGCGCTTGGCATTAACTAGAGTTTGAGTCGCCTTGAAAATTTCCGGCTGGATCGTCAAGCCGTTCTTCCCGGCTTCAAAATAATATCCGAAGGCGTTGTTATATCCCGCCTTTAATTTCGGAGTCTTCGTAGCCTCACGGGCCTTCTCAAGATATTCGGCTAACCATTTCTCACCGGTCAAAGAAAAATTCCTCCATTGTTCAAGCTCACTGTCAAAGCGCGAACGAATCACTGGAGCCGTTCCTAAAATGCGCGGCAAATTTTCTTCGAGCGCTTCCTCTAAGTAATCACTAAGATTTTTTAAATCCGGCAAAGTTTTTATGAGACTCTTTAAAGGATCTGGAAGGGAAAAATTTTTTATGTCGGGAATTATTCTCAAAGTGTCGCGGATAGCTCCAAGGTCAAGCGGGTTGCCTGTACCAAGGGCGAGGCGTGATACAGCGCGTTCAACGTCACGAGTCCCGGCTAAAAGATCTTGAAGAGCTGTACAGCTTTGAGAGTCTTCAACAAAAATTTTTATAGCGTTCTGCCGCCTTGCGATTGCCTTGAGATCCATTAAAGGACGTAAAATCCAATCTCTAAGAGTCCTCCGGCCCATAGGAGTTCGGCACTTATCAAGGCATGACAGCAAAGAGACTCCACTCGCTGAAGTTTCGGGAATTAACTCTAGATTTCTTTGAGCTTCGGAGTCTAAACTCATTCTGTCTTTTATAATCAACGGGGAAATTTTTAAAATCTCGTTCAACGTGCTGAACTGTGTAGCTGAAAGATAATCAAGCGCAGCCCAAGCTGCTCCCGTTGAAGGATCGCTTTCATTTATTCCGAAACCCGCAAGCCGCGAAGCCTTTAAAACAGTTTTTAATTTTTCAGCGGCGTTTTGAGCTTTGAAATTCTCCGGCGGAGCAGGAAGCAAATTAAAATCTTCCAGAAAGGCCGGAAGATTTTTTCTGTTTATATTAGCCGGGAAAAGAATTTCTCCCGGAGCAAATGCCGTGAGCTTGGCCGCAGCGTCACGCAAGCTAAGAGTCCCTGCCTCTAAAATTCCTGTATTAACGGCCAAGAGCGCTACAGCGATTCGATTCTTGAACGGGTAAACCGCCGCCAAGTGTCCCGAGTCAAAAGAAGAGTCATCAGGAACGTAAGTCCCCGGCGTTACGACTCGAATAACTTTGCGGTCTACTATGCCTTTCTTTGAGTCAGGCTCGCCGATTTGTTCACAGATAGCAGCCCTATAGCCGGCCTTGATTAATCTTCCGAGATAAGAATTCAAAGCATGATAAGGAATTCCGGCCATAGGAATTTTTTTTTCAGAGTCACGAGCTGTCAAAGCTATATCAAGAGTCGCCGCGGCCTTGCGGGCATCGTCAAAAAACATCTCATAAAAATCTCCCATGCGAAACAATAAAAGAGCATCGGGATATTCAGCTTTAAATTTTTTATACTGCTCAAGCCACGGAGTAATTTTTATATCAGAAGGAATAGT
>JAFSSV010000185.1 GCA_017450825.1 Synergistaceae bacterium | reverse complement strand
GTTTCCCAGATTTTAGGAATGCAAAATAGTACGATAGTATTTTGACATTTATTCAGATAAGCCTACGCATAAAAAGTCAAGCCCCAAGCAGTAATCACATCAGGCTGGAGAGCATTCCAGCCTGATTACTTTTTATCAAGGTTTCTAAGATTTACACAGCCAAAACGTATATTATAGTAAAAGCACTTGAAAATAACCCCCTCGCCACTTCGTGGCCCTCTCCCCCAACCCTTCCACCGCAAGTGGTCCCCCTTCCCTTACAGGGACGGCGGGGCGCAAGAGAGTTCTTCGACACCTTTTATTCCCTCTACCCCTTGCCTCCCCTGTGTAAGGGGAGGTGCCGAATGAAATGAGGCGGAGGGGTTTATTACTTTTAAGGTGCTTTTACTATACTCTGGCCAATGTAAATTTGAAATCATTTTCAACATCAACATGCAGCATGTATAGCAAGCCCTGTTGAAAATCTGTACCACTTCGCCACAAGCCGACGTAATATATCAAAATCAGACTCTTAAAATCTCAAGCGGGAGATTTTAATCAGAAAGCTCTTGAAAATATTTTTGCATAAGCTCATCGCTCACGCCTTTGTAATCTGGAACAGGGAGGCCAAGTTTTTTATATTTAGCCGCACCTAAGTTATGTTCTTTAAGGAGTTCAATTTTAGAGATCGCGTTCTTGTAACGCGCAAGAAAATTTTTTATGAGGGCTCTATTCTCTTCGCAATCGGTAAAGCCTCCGATTACCGGCACACGAATTATAATCGTGCGCTTGTTTGCAAGCAGTTCAAAATTTTTGAGATATAAATCTAAATTTCCCTGCAAGACTCTTGCGGCCGAGTCTCTTTTTAAAATTTTCACGTCAACAAAAAATAAATCTATATACTCAATAGCAAGCCGCAAATTTTTTTCCGGAACGTACAAGCAAGTTTCAACGGTCATGTGAATCTTTTCGCGCTTCATAATTTCGAACACCGGCACAAGATTTTCAGCCTGAAGCAAAGCTTCACCGCCAGAAAAAGTTACGCCGCCCGGCGGATCGCTCTGATAAAAAATTTTATCTTTCAGCAATTCATGAGCAAGAGACTCCGCGTCAAAAAATTTTTCTTCATGCCCGTATAAATTTTCCGGGTTGGCACACCATGGACAACGCAATCCGCAGCCTTTTAAAAAAACTGTCGTCCGGATTCCCGGGCCGTCATGCAATGAGAAACGTTGTATATTTGTTAGAGAAATATTTTTCTTGTTCATGAATTTTAGCCCTCCTTTCTTTCACACCTCTACCTTACGTATAGCAAGCACAGTTTATTTTCTATAAAACCCCTCTGGTTCGCTTCGACAGCCTTCGGCGCGCTACGCGACATCACCTCCCCTTTTTTAAAACAACCCCCTCCGGCCCTTTGGGCCACCTCCCCAAGGGGAGGCTTTGTGTAACAGGAATCCTAGCCTCCCTCGGGGGAGGGGAACCGCTTGCGGTGGTGGGGGTTCTTTAAAGAGAGGGCCAAGCTTGTGACGAGGGGATTATAGTTTTTTTATTGTGCTTGCTATATCTGTCACGCATATGTCACGCGTGACAAATTCGTGACAAAAAAATTTTTTCATTCACCCCCTCTTTTTGTCTGGCCCAAGCCCCGGCTAAAGGCAAAGGGGGTATTTTTTGACCACTATTTTTTAAGGCCAAGCTTCCTTGTAAGAAAGTTCAAAGCCCTTAGTGAATTGTCTATAAAAAATTCATCTCGGAAAATTAAAAGAACTCCGCAATAAACTAGAGCACCCAATAAAATTATAATAAAAGTGTTCAGGGGTGAAGGAGGTAATTTTTTCAGCGGCACAATCGAGCCGAACATTATCAGCCCGGCAAGATAATAATTTCTTCCGCTGGAAAATATTTTAGCAATGCTCAATTCTTTTCTTACTTTGTAAAGCTGATAGATAGCAATAACACTTTCAGCAGTTACTGAAGCTACTAACGCTCCGTAAGATTTAAAATAATTTATTAAAATTAAATTCAAAGTGAAGTTCGTAACCGCTCCGATAACAACAGAAATTGTAAAAAGATTTTCACGCCCTGTAGGAATTAAATATTGAACGCCCGTTATATTATTTATTCCAATCGCAATTAAAAGAAAGCTGGAAATTTTTAACAGGCTCGCTACTTGTATATAGTCTCTTCCTAAAAACCAAACTATAAAATTATTTGACACTACAACAAGCCCGAGGCACATAGGAATTGACAAGAGCAAGACAAATTTATAGCTCCTGTACATATATTCTTTGAGGATAGCTTCATCGCCTTTCTTGAACAAATAGCCAATCCGGGGAATCATTACGCCTCCCAATGACGTTACGACCATTAACACAATCCGCGACACCCTTAAAGACATTTCATAATAGCCGTTCTCTAATGATCCTTCAGTGAAGAAGCCCAGCATTGTTTTATCAAAGACCGTGTAAACCTGTACAGCTATCGTAGGAATAAATAAAGCCCAGATAACTTTTAAATTTCTGAATGGTCTTAACGAAGACCATTCAGGCCAGCCAATAAAATTTTTCAGCTCAGGAAAAAGTGAAAGCCCTCCGCTTATGCCTATCAGAGTTGTTCCTAAGATATATACAGTTAAATCTTCAGGACTCTTAACAAAAATAAAAATGAAGGTTATATCTACAATCCTTACTATAATTCCTCGAAGAACAAGCCTGCCGAACTCTTCCATTCCTGCGAACAGCCAGGAAACATCAAGAAAGACTCCCAAAATATTCAAGCTCATTATCAAATAAATTACATAATAATTTTCTCGGAGCTTGAGATTTACAAAAATCAAATATATTACAAGACAAATCACCGAAGTTATAAGCGACAGAATTTTCAGCTCCCAGAAAATTTGCGTACGGGCTTTGAGGTCGTCTTGATGATAAGAAATCTCGCGCTGGCCGTAAATGCTTATGCCCATGGACGCAAACATAATAAAATATTGAGCTACTGCTCCGGAAAGGCTCTGGATCCCTATTCCTTCAGGCGAAAGAACCCGCGATAAATACGGCGTTGTAATAAATGGACTTATCAGCGCAAGAACTTGGGAGATTAAACTATAAAAATAATTTAATTTGATACTCTTTAGACTCATTTAAGCGGCTCTTCCCTCACAAGCAAGCGCTCTTTCAATCAAGACGTTTTTATAATCTTCAGGGAGTTCGTCAAAATATGCACTGAAGCCCCATACTCTTACTATTAAATCAGGATACTTTCCAGGATTATTTTTAGCGTCAATTAATTTTTCGCTGTCTACGACGTTTAGTTGCATCTGAAAAAATCCAGCCGCTATAGCAGCCTTCATGAACATAAAAAATTTTTCAGGCTCCTTAGAAATTACTGCAGGCGACACAAAATAATCAAGAACATTTCCGTTGCTCTTAGCCCCTGAGTAATCAAGCTGTGAGGCAAACATTACAAGCTCCGTATAAGGCACTCCCTTGGGATTAGAAATATGCACGCCCAACGGCCCGCCATCATTCCGGCCGTCAAGAGTCGCTCTTGTGAAGCGTCCTTCTTCTACATAATTCGGAGAACTTAACCCGAACTTCACGCGTCCTCCAAAAGGATTTCTATAATTTTTAAGTTCATGGTCTACAAAGTTATTAATTCTGTTAGTGAGATTTATAATTTCCAGATTATCTCGACCATAATATTTATTTTCGTCAAGCAGACTTTTAAGTCCATGATCAGGAAAATTTTTTAACGCAGCTTGCCGGACTTCAGCAAGGGAAATGCGCCCGCTTTCAAAAACTAAATGCTTGAGATTTAAAAGGGAATTCACGGCGTTAGACATTCCCACCGTAAGAATTCCATAATTGCTATAAACGGCTCCGCCTTGTGAAATATCTTTGCCCTTCTCTAAACAGTCTTGAGTGAAAAGCGACATTAAAGGATCTTCTTCCCATTTTATTTTATTAAGACCTTGAGTGACATTTTTTAATTCAAGCCTTAACTCATGCTCAAAAGAATTCATAAGCTCTTCAAAATTTTTAAGCTGCGTGAAATTCTTATCGCAATAAATTTTTGTAATCAGTTTAGCGTAATTTATGCCGCCGATATTATTTTGCTCAAGAGATTTTCCGAAGGCCAACGGCTCCCAGCAAGCTGACGAAACATAATTGCAAGCGTCCTCGTGAGTATACGAAAATTCTTCAAGCGCCGGGATAACTTTATCGTCATCAGACAAAAGAGGGCAGCCGATCCCCGTAGAGATACACTTAACCGCAAGCCTCAATAAATCCTCCGGCATGTTCTTAGAGACCCGCAATAATAATTTTGGATCTGGCAATTTATTTTCAAGAAAGGCGCTGATAAATTCGTAAGTCAATTCGTTTGAAAAATAATTCCCGTCAGGCTCAAGGCCGCCGATTATTATTATTTGTCCGGTGTCGCCCTTAGAAACAAGATTGCTCTTAAAGCTGTAATGTTTGTGAAGGGCGTTAGAGAATTCTTTGATTAATTCGATTCGTTCGCGGCTTTGTTCCGGCTCAATGAACTCTGCAAGAATTTTATCGAGACGGCCAAGCCCGATTAATCTGTGATGTGACTGCCAGAAAACAGACGACCATAATAAAATTCTTTGTAAGGCTTCTTCAAGATTTTTGCTCTTATAACTTAGCATGTTCCGGAAAATTTCTGCGCTGTCATTGTGACCAAGGGACTCGAGTTCCTTAGCTATTCGCATAATATATTCGCGCATAGCGTCTAAAATAATTACGTTGTTTTTAGCGACAGGATTATCTAAGAGCTGAAATTCTCTTCTAAGATCTTCAATAGAATTTTTTATCACAAGCTCAAAGTTCGGGGGCATGTTGTCAATTATTTTAAAGGCGTTCGGTGTAAAGAGTCCTTCGTCGATCCATGCTTGAAATCTTTTCTCCGGATCTAAATTTATTTTTATCATGCCTAGCATATCGCCAAGCTGGCGGGCTTTGCTGTCGTTGTAAAAACAAATTCTTTCAGGGCCGGAAAAGTTATAAGCTTCGTGAAAGGGCGAAGAAAAATATCTTTCGGCGGCTTTCTCTTGCCAGCGGTGAGATTTTTTTATAACTGGAAATCTTTTTAAAAAGTCTGATACTCTTCCCTTTGAACAGATTAGAAATTCATAAACGCTGCGAAAAAATTTAAAGCGCTTAAGAAATTTTCTTGTGCGCTTTATTAATTGGAACATGGAATTTTTTTCTCCTTATATTTTATGAGGCTCATTATACATTTATTTTTAATAAGTTTGGAAAGCAACCCCTTGCCTCCCCTGAAAGGGGAGGTCGGAGGGGTTGTAGTTAAAAAAATTTTTAATAATAACCCCCTCGCCACTTAGTGGCCCTCTCCCCCTTTACAGGGGGCGCAAGGATTTCTTAGAGATATTCTATTCCCTTATGCCCGCAACTGAATTACAAAGCTGCTGCCCTTGCCCTTAACACTCGTAGCAGTTATAGTTCCGCCTTGAGCTTCGACAGCGGCCTTTACGATTGCAAGCCCTACTCCATGCCCGCCGGTGACTCTTGTTCGGGACTCGTCAGCTCTGTAAAAACGCTCAAAGATATTGGGCAAGTCCTTCTCTGAAATTCCTATGCCCGTATCGTTGACTTCGATAAAAATTTTCGCGGCTTGTTTATATAATTTCACGTTGACACTTCCGTCGGCGTTCGTGTAGCGCAAAGCGTTCGATAATAAATTATCTATGACGTGTCGGAATTGATCCCGATCAATTTCACAAGAAATTTTATTTTCAAGTTTGCTCGTGAAATTTATTCCGGCTTTCTCAAAGACAGGCTCAAAACTTTCAAGAACAGGCTCCAAAAATTTTTTAATATCTGTCAGCTCCATATGAATCTCAAGCGTTTTACCTTCCAAACGAGTCAAAGACTCTACATTTTCAATCAAGCCTCCGAGTCTTTGCATTTCATTCAAACATTTTTCTAATCTTTCGGGCGTTGGTTCCATGACTCCATCGGCTATAGCTTCGATCTGAGTCATAACAACCGTAAGCGGAGTTCTTAATTCGTGTGCTACGTCAATCATTAAGCGCCGCCGTAATTTTTCCTGTCTTGCAAGCGAACGCCCCAGGTCTTCTACTCCTTTTGTAAGGTCGTCAAGTTCCTTGATTCCTACGGGGGGAAAATTCTCTTTTATATCGTAATCGCCTCGTGAAATTTTTTTTGTACGTTCTATAGCTTTTATAACGGGACGGCTTAACTTCCCTGAGATTAAATAGCCAAGACCGCAAGCCACGAGAATCATAATCAACGCTCCGCCCATTGTATAGCGCATTAGATAATCAATGAAAGAATTTTCATAACGTCCGCTTGGAAGGCGGCGAATTATATCAAGCCGACCGATATTTTTTCCCCTGCCAAGCTTTACGTTTATATTTTCTGTCGCTGCATCGTCGCCGAAGGATTTAATAGTCTCATTATGTCCATGCTGTCTTTGAAGATGCAAAGGGAACAGAGTAAAAATTTCCTGTCCCTTCTCATCAAGTAAAGTAATTATCATGCCCCCCCATTGAGGAGCAGGACGCAAGATGTCCATGACTCGCCGCCGCTTCCATACGCCGCCTTCTTCTTCGTAGAGAGTCGTAAGAGAATCGCTGAGATTTTCAAGATCGGCTTGCCGTCTTTGTATCTGATAATTTCTGAATACGTTGACGGTCAAATAAACAGACACCGCAGGAACTACAACGCCGCTAAAAACCGCAAGCAATACATAAAGCGCAAGGAAATGAACGCGCAAGGCTCTACTTTTTTTCATCGTCAAACCTGTAGCCGAATCCGTAGACAGTTTTAATCCAGCCGTTCTCGTGGCCGGGCTCTGCAAGTTTTTTGCGAAGATTTTTTATGTAAGTGTCGATCGTCCTGTCGAAGCCGTCATAATCATCGCCCAAGGCCGTCCGGATAATTTCTTCCCTTGACCATGTACGAATGGGACGGGAGATAAGAGTCGAAAAAATTAAAAATTCGCTCTTAGTTACGGGGATAGGGACTCCGTCTTTACGAATTTCAACACGTTCCGGATCGATTTCAATTCTTCCTCCCACGAATGAACCGGAGGCAATGTTATCGCGTGTTTCTTTAGGTCGGAGCTGTGCCCGGATACGTGCCATTAAGACTCTCGGGCTGAAAGGTTTTGAAACGTAGTCATTGGCACCGAGATCAAACCCCGATACAACGTCAGACTCGCCGGTCTTGGCCGTGAGCATTATAATAGGTATAGAAGATTTTTCGCGAATAGCTCTACAGACTTCTTCGCCGTTTAATTTGGGGAGCATTAAATCAAGAACTATTAGATCAATATCTTCACGTTCAAAGATTTCCAGAGCCTCAAGCCCGTCGGAAGCAATGAGAGTTTCATAGCCGTAACGTTTGGCATAAGCGCTCACTACTTCAGCTATAGAGGGTTCGTCATCGACGATTAATATTTTCAATTTTAGAAATCTCCCTTCATAAGATTTACATTTTTAATTCATTTTGAGTTCATAATCTCTTGTTATTCTATCAGCGTCGAAGCAAGGAAGACAAAAAATTTAAAAACGAAAATAAAAAACTTTTGGAGGTCATAAAAATGAGATCTAAACTTTTAGTTACGGCGTTATTAATTTTGGCCGCAGGAAGTTTACTCTGCGGAGTACAGCCGGCCAGCGCGGACGGAGTAGGAGTGTATTATAGAAATGACAAAATAGGCATCATTTTTGAACGCGATGTTAGTGGCCCGCGTTGCCATGGAAGACCATTGCCGCCTCCCCCGAGACATCATCGCTTTGGCCCCCGAGGTTACGTACCTAGAGATCCACGCCCTCATCGTTTAGGGCCGCGCGGTTATTGTCCTCATGACTTTGGGCCGCGCGGATTTAGACCAAGAGGTCCAAGAGGCCCTAGAGGCCCTAGAGGTCCAAGATTTTAATTTTTAATGAAGGGAGCTGGAAGTTATGAGCAAAAAATTTTTAGCAGCAGCGATTTTAATTTCAGCCGCAGGAATTTTTCTCAGCGAGGCAAGCCCGGCAAGAGCGCACGGTGTTCACATCTGGAACAACAATAAAATGGACATAATTGTAGAGCGAGATATGCGGCACAATGAAGCGCCGCTGCCTCCTCCAAGGCCGTATTACGAACCGCCGCACCATGGACCGCATCATCCGCCGCCTCCTCCGCATCATCACCATTATGACTACGGCCCAAGGCACGAACCGCCACATCACGGCCCGCACCACCCGCCGCCTCCGCGTCATTATTACAACGACTACGGCCCGCGGCATCACGCCCCGAGGCGTTAAGAGTTGAAAAGTTAAGAAGGGAAATTTAAAGACTATGAAGAAACAATTATTAGCAGGTTTAATTTTAGTTGGAGTGTTAGGAATTTCAGGAGCAGCTTTCGCAAGCCCAAAAGAAATTTCCAAGATGGAATTTATTTTCCGTAAAGAAATGATCGCGCAAGTACCACAGCAGCCTCAAACACCGCCGCCGCCTCCGCCTTCGGGCAATCAGCGTCCCCCTATGCCCAGCCGTGACATAAGAGGCTCTCGTCCTCCTATGCCGCCAATGTCCAGCCGCGATATGAGAGGTCCAAGGCCGCCCGAACCGCCGCAAGGCCAACGCCTTCCGGTGAGTCATGATAAAAATTTTGAAAGGAGATTTTAAACAATGAAGAAAGTGTTAGCAGTTGTCTTAGTAGTATGTGTAGTTTTTGGAGCAGGCACAGCCTTGGCAATGCCCCAGCGAGACCCGCGAGGCCAGAGAGGCCAACAGAATGAGTATAGAGGCGGAGGAAGATTCAGAGATATGCCCAAAGAAATTCGCGAAAAAGCTGTAGAGTTAGCCAAGCTCCGAATCGATCTTCAGGAAGCCTTGAGCGATCAGCCCCTGAACAGACCAAAGGCTATGGAAGTCTACGGGAAAATTCAAAAGCTCCAGCAGGAAATTCAGCTCTGGAAGTTTGAACAGCGCCTCAACAGGCTCGAAGCAGAAGCTAAGCAGCATGAACTTAATCGAAATGTGCCGCCCGCTCCTCCAGCTCCTCCAGCACCTGAAGAATAAAAGAACAAAAAAATTTTTCCCCCAATCCGGCGCGAGTCGGAAGGGGGAATTTTTTTATGACTTTCTAAATATATTGCTCCACTTGATCATGCACGACGACTAAATTATTAAAATCTTCAACCTGTGGGCGCTGCACCATAATCGGTTCTCTTACATGGACGTACTGTGTATCAACTCGGCGCGTTACGACTCCACGTTCTATTCTGCTCACAGTTCCGGCCGTGTTGTTGATAATATTGGTCTGCACAACTCGCATATTAATTCCTCCTTGAATTAAAGTTATGACAAAACAATTTTACACTACGTCCGATTAATTTTTATCTGTGCCGTTTAATTAATAAGAATCGCGCCCTGTTGATGTGTTCGGGCTGTCCGGGTTCGATCTCTCCGGCTTTGATTAAAGCTACTCGCGTTAGCATTGGCCCGACAAGTTCATAAACTAAAACGCTAAATAAAATTATGTTGCGTATCAAGCCGCCCATCTCAGGGCCAAGGCTTTGAGCGCTAACGA
Organism: Synergistaceae bacterium; assembly: GCA_017450825.1. Lineage (GTDB taxonomy): Bacteria > Synergistota > Synergistia > Synergistales > Aminobacteriaceae > JAFUXM01. The sequence continues at coordinate 6,510 of JAFSSV010000185.1, read as the reverse complement.
CCATTCCAAGAGCTACGCCGGCCTGCGGAAATAAAGTTATTCCAAGATATTTTTTTACGTTCTCCGAACATTTCATTAGAGAGCTGCTGAAGCCCGCCCCAAAATATTTTCCTGCGCAACGAGAGACAATATATACAAGCCCCGTACACATTACAAAGGGATATTTAAAGACACTTAATTCCAATCTTGCTCCCGATAAAACAAAAAAGACCGCATAAAGCGGAGCAGACCATTTTTCGGAACGTTGCATAATATCTTCAGAGTACTCGCACATATTGCAAAAGACCGTCCCGAGAGTCATACAGACAAGCAATGACGAAAAAGCTACGCGGACTTGCCCAAAATAAAATTCTTCGGAGGCAAGAGCTATCGTCATCATTACGAACGCGATTGTCATTGAAAGTCTGTTAGAGTTAGAGAAGAAAAATTTCTCAAGCCATGTTAATAAAAATCCCATAGCCGCTCCTAAAATCACGGAGCTTATAATTTCAATGAGGGGATTAATAATTATAGAAATAAAATTTATTGCGCCGCCGATCATTGCTTGAGCAATTCCGATTGAGATCGCAAAGATCACAAGTCCTACAGCGTCATCAAGCGCAACAATAGGCAATAATAAATCTGTAACAGGGCCTTTAGCCTTAAACTGTCGAACGACCATGAGAGTCGCCGCGGGAGCTGTAGCCGAAGCTATTGCTCCTAAAGTTATTGCGGCAGGCAACGGAAGACGATCAGCCCCTAGCTTGAAGCTCAAAGCTATCAGCGCCGCGTCAACTAAAATTGTAGCCGTTACGGCTTGAAAGATTCCTATGACGGTTGCGGCTCGTCCCATTTTTTTTAGCTGTGCCATTCGGAATTCGCTCCCTATGTCGAACGCTATAAACCCTAGCGCTAAACTTGAAAGTATGCTCACGGCTCCAAGCTCTTCACCCGAAGAAAAACCCGCTCCGAATCGCCCAAGCATATACGGCCCGACAAGAACGCCCGCAATCAAGAAAGCTGTTACGTCGGGAAAGCTAAAGCCAAAGCCAAAATATTTGAAAGCCCTCGTCATCATGAGGCCCGCAAAAAGTGCAAAGGCTGTCTTTAGTAATAAGTGCATTAGAAAAAATTTTGCCTTCTTTCATGTATTTTTGATTTCAAGCGTGAGATTATAGCACTGAAAGCCTGTATAATTAAAAAAATTTCTTTCGTTAAGGAGTGAAAAAAAATCAGCCTGCCCGTTTCAATTTTAACTGTATCATTCAACGCCGAAGCAACGATTGCCCGAACGATTGAGTCCGTAATGAATCAGACTTATGAAAATATCGAATACTTAGTGATTGACGGTGCTTCGAAGGACAACACCGCCGACATAGCTCGATCATATGTCGAAAAATTTAACTCCCGTCCCGGCCGTAATATAACTGTAATATCTGAAAAAGATAAAGGCATGTATGACGCTTTGAACAAAGGCGCGCGACTCGCTCATGGTGAGATAGTAGGACAGATTAACGCCGATGATTTTTATGAGCTTGACGCTGTTCAGACTATGGCCGAACTTTACGAGCGAGAAAATTACGACTTGGCTTGGGGTAATTTAAAAATGGTTACACCAAAAGGAATAAAAATAAAATACTCCGGAAAAATCCCTAAGCATTCTTTATTCTGGAGTACGTTGCATTGGTGTCACCCAGCCTCGTTCTCAAAGCGTTCAACACTTTTGGAATATCCTTACCCGTTGATTAACAGTCATGATGATTTTGATTACGCGACTCATGTTTATCTTGACGGCAAAAAATTAATTACAGTTAATAAAATCATTGCGACTTTTAATTACGGCGGTATGAGTACACAAAAAAGTATCAAGGAAGCCAAGCAGCGGCTCGATGAAATCTACGGCATCTATAAACGTTACGGCATGAGCAGGCTGCATTATATTCACCGACTTTTATTTGAAACTGTAAAATATTTTATGACATAAAAATTTAAGTTAAAAAAAATTTTTTAGAGATAACCACCTCGCCACTTCGTGCCCTCTGTTTTTTCAGAGATAACCCCCTTGCCACTTCGTGCCCCTCTCCCCCTTCACCGGGGGCGCAAGAGAGTTTTTCAACACCTTCTATTTCCTTTACACTCTTGCCTCCCCTGAAAGGGGAGGTGCCGAATGAAATGAGGCGGAGGGGTTGATTTTTAAAAAAGGGGAAGTGACAAACGCAAGCAAGCCGGAGGGGCTGATTAAAAAAATTTTTTAGAGATAACCCCCTCGCCACTTCGTGCCCTCTCCCCCTTCACAGGGGGCGCAAGAGATATTAGTAAAAAATTATTTTAGAAAGGATATATATAAATGAAATATGATTTTCTTATTGTTGGCTCTGGCCTCACCGGAGCTATTATTGCTCACGAGGCCCGCAAGAGAAATAAACGCGTCCTCGTAATCGAAAAGCGCTCACACATCGGCGGAAATATTTACACGGAGAACATAAAAAATATTCCCGTTCATGTTTACGGCGCTCATATTTTTCACACAAACGATAAACGGGCTTGGGATTATATAAATAATTTTTCAGAATTCAATAGATTTACGAATTCCCCCGTAGCAAATTACAACGGAGAAATTTATTCTCTTCCTTTTAATATGTACACGTTCAATAAAATTTGGGGCGTTACGACTCCGGCGCAGGCAAGAGAAAAAATCGAAGAACAGAAAAAATCTTCCGGCATTACCAATCCTTCAAACTTGGAGGAGCAGGCTATCAGCCTCGTAGGGCGCGACATTTACGAGATCCTTATCAAAGGCTACACTGAAAAACAATGGGGCCGTCCTTGTTCTGAATTGCCCGCGTTCATAATCAAACGCCTTCCCGTCCGCTTCACGTATGATAATAATTATTTCAATGCCCGCTATCAGGGAATACCCGTCAACGGTTACACGGAAATTATTAATAAAATGCTCGAAGGCGTTGAAGTAAAAACTAACTGCGATTTCATGACGGCCAAGCACGAATTTGAAAGCCTTGCTGAAAAAATTTTTTACACCGGAGCGATTGACGAGTATTTTAATTATTCGCTTGGGACTCTTGAATACAGGACGCTGAAATTTGAGCAGAAAATTTTTGATGAGCTTGATAACTTTCAGGGCAACGCCGTAATGAACTTCACGGACTCAAAGACTCCTTACACAAGAGAGATTGAACATAAACATTTTTATCCGGGCCTTGAGACTCGCGGCACTGTTGTTACTCGTGAGTACAGTTCAAAATGGTCACGGGGTGATGAGCCTTATTACCCGGTCAATGACTCAAAAAATAATTCGCTCTATGAAAAATATAAAGCCCTTGCCGACTCACAATGCCCGAACGTAATTTTTTGCGGCCGACTCGGCGAATATAAATATTACGACATGGACGCGATAGTTTTAAAGGCAATGTATAATGTAGAATATATAGTCTAAAAAAATTGATTCAGGAGGTTAAAAATTTAAATGGCACAGGTAGCCGATACTACAAGTTTTTATGTTGGCTTGAAATTCCGCTGGCAGGGCGGCATATGGGAAATAGTCGAGTACGATCATCATAAAATGGGACGCGGCGGAGCTGTCGTAAGAACAAAACTGCGCAACGTTGAAACCGGAGCAATCGTAGAAAATTCTTTCAAGCCCGGCGAAAAATTCGAGCGCATTATTTACGAGGACAAACCCGCCCAATATTCTTACAGGGACGGCGAAGATTATGTCTTCATGGATCTTGCGACTTACGAAGAAATGAGATTATCTCCTCAAGTTCTCGGCGAGGCCGCGAAATATTTAGTTGACGATCTTGAAATTCAAATTGAATTCTTTGAAGGCAAGGTCATGGGGATCGAACTTCCTAAGAGCGTAACTATGAAAGTCGTTGATACTCCTCCGGCTTTTAAAGGCGACACTGTAACGGGCGGCGGCAAACCTGCGACTCTCCAGACAGGACTTGTTGTTACTGTTCCGGTTTTCGTTGAGCCGGGAGAAGAAATAGTCGTTGATACTCGAACAGGCGCGTATCTTGAACGGGCCAAGAAGTAAAAATCAATGCCTGATTTAGACGAAAAGCAAGACGCTTCTAATAACGGCGGAGAAATTCATATCTCCGAAGAAGTTATAGCAGAGATTGTCAGAAAAACTATTCAAGGGATAGAAAATTTAAAAGTCCCTGAAAAACTAACTTCAAAATTTACACGCAGCAAAAAAAGCAGCGGCGTTCGCGTCAACGTGGATAACTCACAAAGAGTTATTTCTGTTGACGCTTATATACTCGTTAAGTATGGACAACGAATTCCCGATCTTGCCTGGGACGTTCAAGAGAAATTAAAAGATAATCTTGAAAAATATACAGGCTATGAAGTGAAAGCAGTTAATATAAACGTAGCGGGAATTTACACCGAAGATAATTCGCTTCAGCTTAATATAGACACAGGCACAGAAAATAATCTTCCTGAAGATGAGGCCGATTGACCATGTATTTTTTATGGAAAGACACTCCCCACGGTTTAATAAAAATTTCTCACGAAGGTCTTTACGAGTTCGCTGATAATATTTTGAATTCTAAGCTCCAGCTCTACAGCATTGCTCTTGCTGCTGAAAAAGAACAAGAGGACGCGGATTTTACTATTGTGATTTCGGACGAAAACCTTACGCCCGAAGTCAAGACTCAAATAGAAGATCACCTGTTTGAAGTTATTGCTCCTTTGGGTGCTAAAACTTCTGTAGTATGGGCAAGCCCTGAACGCGGGATAATTCCTCTGCTGTCGAATTCGTATGCTGCGGCTGTCTTGGCCTCGTGCTGTGTAGTTATATCTATGGCGGGGCTGGAAATTTTTTTCTGGACAACCTTTTGGGGAGTTGCGGCGTGGTTTGCTGTTCGCGGTCTTGCAATACTTGCTAAGAAATTCAGGAGTGCTTGAGATGTCTTCTTCTTCAACGACAACAAAATCAACCAAACCTAAAAAATTTATTGGCCGTAAGTTTGAGGCTATTCATAGGTCAAGGGAGTTAGCTGTACAGTTTTTATATTCGCTGGATATTTATCCGGATCAGGATTTTAATCCGTCGCTTGAGCTTTTCTTGAGCATGGACGAAATGCAGGACGACACGCCCGAAGTAAAAAGGCGCTGTCGGTCTTTAAGTTCTAAAGTATGGAGCAGGCGGGGAGAAATCGACGGCATTTTATTGCGGACTGTAACGGGCTGGCGGCCGGAAAGAATGATGAGCGTAGACAGGTCTATATTAAGGCTCTTAGTCTTTGAAGGCTTCATTGAAAAAACTTTGCCGGTCAAGTCGGCTATAACGGAGGCCGTGAGACTCGCCAACGATTTTGGAACGAAGGACTCGGCGCGGTTTGTGAACGGGGTTATGTGTAAGATAGCAAAATTTTTTGAGCAGGAATAACCTCTGTAGCGAGGGGGGTATTTCTAAAAAAAATTTTTTAAGACTCAACCCCTCCGCCTCATTTCATAGCCTTCGGCGTGCTTCGCGACCGGCACCTCCCCTTTTTGAACTACAACCCCTCCGCCTCATTTCATTCGGCACCTCCCCTTTCAGGGGAGGCAAGAGTGTAAAGGGAATAGAAGGTGTTGAAAAACTCTCTCGTCCCCCCTGAAAGGGGGGGATGTCAGCTTGCTGACAGGGGGGTTGCTTTCAAAAAAGCCAGCTTGCTGTTCGCGAACAGTTTATTTTTTTGCTATAATCTTTCATTAAACAAAATAAAACTTGAAAGGAGTTTTTTTTATGACAAAAAAAATTTTTGCTGCGCTTCTTCTTGTTTTGGCTGTTGCCTTCGGTGCATATGCAGACACCACGGTTAAGCTCGGAGTTACTGGTAGCGTTTATGACGAGATGTGGCAGCCCGTCAAAGAAATGTTAGCCAAGGATGGAATTACGCTTGAAGTGATTCAGTTCACGGATTACGTAACGCCTAACAGAGCGCTTGCTGATGGTGATATTGATCTTAACGGCTTCCAGCACCAGATTTATTTTAAGGACGAACTTGAAAGCCGCGGCTATAAACTTTCAAATATCGCGAATACTTTTGTAGTTCCGCTAAATCTTTACTCAATAAAAATTAAAACCCTTGACGAGATAAAAGACGGGGACGTTATCGCAATTCCTAACGACCCGACAAACGGCGGACGCGCTATAAAAGTTTTGGCAACTTCGGGTCTTATCACTTTGAAAGAAGGCGCGGGTTTCAACCCTGCTAAGGAAGATATCGCCGTTTACAACAAAAAAATTACGATCCAAGAGCTTGCGGCCAACGCTATACCTTCGGCATTGCCGGACGTTACGGCAGGAGTTATTAATGACACTTACGCCCTTGACTATGGATTGAAAGCCGATGACGCAGTATTTGCAGATCAGGCCCGTGAGCATGAGTACTGGAACTTAATCGCGGCCAGAACTTCAGATCTTGAAGACCCGGCCAAGCTCGAAGTCTATCAGAAAGTTGTGAAGGCCTATCAGAGTCCCGAAATGAAAGAACATCTTTCAAAATTATACGGCGG
>JAFSSV010000184.1 GCA_017450825.1 Synergistaceae bacterium | reverse complement strand
GTTATTACTAAAAAAAATTTTTTTTAAGACTCAACCCCTCCGCCTCACTTCGTTCGGCCACCTCCCCTTTCTGGGGAGGCAAGAGTGGAAAGGGAATAGAGTATCTTGAAAAACTCTCTCGTCCCCCCTGAAAGGGGGGATGTCAACTTGTTGACAGGGGGGTTGCTCTCCAAGAGGCCAGCTTGCTGGCTAGGGGGTTATTTTTTAATTAGAAAGGAGAAAAATTTTTTTCATGAGCAACAACGAGGCAAAGCAAAAATTGCGGGCCGCCCTTGAACGCTATCAACGAGCCAAGAAAAATTTTGAAGAAGAGCAGCGCCGCGCCGAAGAAGAAAGACTAGCGGCTATACAGCGAGCCGAAGAAGAACGACAGTACAGGCGCTGGCGAAGGAATGAATTTTTGAAAAAAGTTGGCGGCGTACTTTTAAAACTTACTGGCGGCGCTATTGGCGTTGCGCTAGGTATTGGAGTTGTTGTTCTTATGATTGGAGGAATTATTTTTCTTGTTGAAGGTGCTATAAATATTTTAGCGTATGTGTTAGGGGCTGTTGTATTAATTGGGCTTCTTTGCCTTGGCCCGGCAGGTTGGGTTATTCTGTTCCTGATATGGCTTTTTAGTTGAGGTATTTATTTTAACTACAACCCCTCCGCCTTCGTTTCACTCAGGCACCTCCCCTTTCAGGGGCGGCAAGGGACGTAGCAGGAATAGAAGAACTCTCTTGCGCCCCCTGTGAAGGGGGAGAGGGCCACGAAGTGGCGAGGGGGTTATTTCTCAACAAGAGGGCCAGCTTGCTGGCGAGGGGGTTATTTTAAAAAGAAGGGCGGTTGCTTTTCAAGAGGGCCGCTTGTATCAGATTATTTTTTTAATTAGAAAGGAGAAAAATTTTTTTCATGAGTTCAACATGGATCAACGGAAGACGCTACGAAATCGGAAGCCGGGCATATTATGACGCTATGTGGCGCGAAGAACAGCGACAGCGTGACGAACAACGTCGCCGCCGTGAAGAACAGAGACTCGAACGTGAACGCCAACGCCTTCAGCGTGAAGCCGACCGCCTTGAACGCGAACGAAGACTCCGTGAAGAAGAACAGCGCAGACGTGAAGAAGCCGAACGCCGCAGACGTGAAGAAGAACAACGAAGGCAACGCATAGCACAAGCTTGGGAGCAAGCTCAAAATTCTTTGCTGCGTGACGCTGAGGACATTCAAAACTCCCCCGAACGTAACGAACTTTCAACGGCTGTAAAAAATTTAAAGTCCTCGTTCATATCCAACATGACAAATTACAATACAGCTAGTGCCGAAAAAATTATTGCCGACATGAGAAAGAAAATTATTTCAGTTCAGGCCGACGAAAAATTTTTAGCCTCACAGAAAAATAATTTGCTCAAAAATCTTTCAAGTTTAGAAAAAATTTCTTCAGCAGGATTTAAAAGCGAGATCGAGTCAATTCGTCAAAGCTCTACGAAAAAATTTAACGCCTCAATCAACGAACAGACCCGGCAAATAAAAAATCTCATGAGCCGAGCCGGCAAACTCGCCGAAGAAATCGAAAAAGCTAACGCAATTTCTCTTGAAGGTTTTAAAGAAGAAATGATTTTTATTCCTCCCGCCCTTGACGAAGACAAGAAAGCAAAGGACGAACTCACAGCAATTATTAACGACATCTGCGACTTCGGAGAACGTATAGCTTTCTTTGACAAAAAAGAAGCCGAACAAGTCAAGCCCCTCATACTCGAAGCTAAACAGGAAAAATCTCAGGCAAGATTAAATTTAATTCGTACTCAAATTAAAATTACTTACGGAAAATTAAAAGAGGCCGCCGTCTTAACTTCAATGTTTAAGCACGACTTCAAAGAATTCCTGCCGCTCATGCAGCGCGCCGACGGTGCCGCGAATCTTTGCTTACGCATGGAAGATTTATTAACGGCTCAAGAAATTTCACGCGATCAGTACAACGAAATTTATAAAGCCGTCAAAGAAATTTATCTCGAACAGGCCGAAGCTGTCGAAGAAAAATTCTTTGCTGAAAAAATCGCCAAGACTCTCGGCGATATGGGTTATTCTCTTCTTGACGAGTCCGGCGCTCCTGTTGAAAATATTTCTACAGGAAAAATGAATCTCTTGAATACTCCTTACGAAGGTTACAAGGCCCGCATTACAGTTTCTCATGACGGAAAAATCTCTATGAGGCTTGTTCGAGTAGTTGGGAGCGAAGCCGAAAAAAATTCTGTATCTGAATATCAAAGGCAAGTCGACATTGAAACCGGTAAGAAGTGGTGCAAAAATCTTGAAGACTTTTATAAAAAATTGGAAGCAGAAGGAATCATAATGGGAAATACAATTCTTCGCAAAGAACCTGAACAGGAAATTCTTGACGTAATTGTCGACGAGTCAATTCAGCGCCGCAAGGCCCAACAAGCCTCTGCCGAAGCTGAACAGGAATTTTTACACGAAAGAAATTTATAAAGGGAAATGCCCTCCGAAAATTTAGAAAATCTTCGCGCCGCCCTTGAACGTTATCTTAAAGCTAAGGCCGAACACGAAAAATTATTAAAGAAGCAACGCGCCCGCGCAATAAAATTTTTTGCCGCCGCTGTAATTTTGACCGCAGGAATTTATTTCTCGTTCGTGGCTTATTTTAATAGCGACTCTTATTTTTATGAGTTATGCAGCTCCGGAACTGTCGCCGAAATTCAAGAGGCTCTGGCTACGGGCAAATGGTCTTTGAATATTCACGCCGCCAACGCCGCAATAAAAGGAGGCAACGTCGAAAATCTAAAATTTTTTCTTGACAGCGGCATCGAAATTAATAACGACTCGGCCTTGGACTTGGCTATCGAAAATCAGCGAGTCAAAATGATTTATTTCTTGAACGAAGAGAAGGGCGCGGATCTTCGCAAGGCATTAAGCAACGCTAAAGACTCTTGGTTTGGTTCGGAACGCGTGAAATTTTTAGAGGAAGTCATAGCGAATCGCCCGGCCTTAACTCAAGAAAAAATTATCGCCGTTGCTGAAAAATATAATTTTGAGAACACAAGCAAAGAAACTTTCTATATAGAAATGGGAGAAGACCGCAAAAAAGTTTTCGCTTATGAAAAAACTTTACGTTCAGGGAATGTTTACTTAGGATTAGAAATAATCAGATGGGAGGACACAGGAATTATTTTTGAAAGCGGTTATTACTCCTGGATAAATTATTCAGGCTATCGCAACAACCCCGCCAGAGGTTCAGGCAAAGAATTTAAAAATAAAGTCCGTGAGATGTTCTCAAAGAGACTCAGCGGCGCAATATTAGAGAAAACTGTAGAGGCTTTTTATGAGTTGACGTATTAGAAAAGGAGAATCACACTGTCAGCAAGCTGGCCCTCTCCTTTTTTTAAATAACCCCCTCGCCACTTCGTGGCCCTCTTGGAAAGCAACCCCCCTGTCAGCAAGCTGACATCCCCCCCTTCCAGGGGGGACGAGAGAGTTCTTCGACATCTTCTATTTTTTCTACACCTTGCCTCCCCTGAAAGGGGAGGTGGCCCAAAGGGCCGGAGGGGTTGATTATAAAATAAAAGGGGAGGTGGCCAAGTGAAGTCGGAGGGCTTTGAGTCTTAACAAAAAATTTTTATATTTTTAACGGAGGAAATTTAAAAATGAAAATCACAGCTTACACTAACAAGGGCTTTGTCCGTGAACATAACGAAGACGCTTTGAGCTTCTCAAAAAATATTCTGGCCGGGTGCAGCATGTCAGCTCCGCTTGAATTTGAGATTGAAAGCGACAGCAAATATTTTGCCGTGATCGACGGCATGGGAGGCTACGAAGGAGGCGAAATCGCGGCGGCCGTTATTGCGCGGGCCTTCTTTGAAGATTCTGAAGACTGGAACATCCCGGCCCTTCAAGCTAAAGAAAAAATTAAAGCAACTCTAGTAAAAGCTTCTCACGAGATTTCAAGCCTTATAAAAAATAATCCCAAGCTTGCCTCAATGGGAGCGGCTCTGGCCGGATTAATTTTCTGTTCAGACTGCGTTTTGAGTTTTAACTGCGGGGATTGCCGAACGTATTTACAGCAAGGCGAATATCTTGAAAAATTATCTCACGACCATTCAATCGTTCAGGAACTCTACGACCGCGGCGAACTCGTTGACGAAGATTTAATGAGAACACATAAACGCAAAAATATAATTACCTCTTGCGTTTCAGACCGCGAATATAATATTGAAATTTTTTTCCGCGAAGTCCCTTACGAAAATTTAAGAGCCGGACAAAAATTTTTTATCTGCTCCGATGGAGTATGGGAGGCTTTGCCCCTTGAAGCTATCGAAAAATGTCACGCTAATCATTCAGCAAAAGAAGCTGGAGATTTATTGGCCGCAGCCTTTGAAGTTAAAAAAGAAGATTGCCGCGATAACGTTTCGTTTATCGTGATAGAGTTTAACAGTTAAGCTCCAAAATTTTTTCAGCAAGCTCACGAGGCATTTTATCTTAATTGGCAATGTATAATTATTTTTGTTTTAATTCAAAAATAATTCCATAAATTTTTTTAAGGAGGCGCTATGAATGAAGAAAGATTCTTTTCCTCCCGGCTTTCTATGGGGAGGAGCAACCGCCGCCAATCAATGTGAAGGCGCTTACGACTCCGACGGCCGGGGACTCTCCAACGTTGACACTATACCAAGCGGCCCCGACCGAATGAAAGTAGCTAGAGGCGAACTCAAAATGCTTGACTGTCAACCCGGCTATCAATATCCTGCGCATGAGGCGATTGATTTCTATCATCGTTACAAGGAAGATATCGCGCTCTTCGCTGAAATGGGCTTCAAATGTTTCAGGCTGTAGATATCTTGGACTCGAATCCTTCCCAACGGCGACGATGATATTCCAAACGAGGCCGGCCTGAAATTTTATGAATCAGTCTTTCAGGAATGCCGCAAGCATAATATCGAGCCTCTAGTGACGATTGACCACTTCGACACGCCAATGACTTTAATCAAACGCTACGGGGGTTGGAAAGACCGGCGAATGATTGACGCGTTCGTCAAGTACTGCAAAATAATTTTTGAACGCTATAAAGATCTTGTGAAGTACTGGATAACTTTCAACGAGATTAACATGCTGCTTCATATGTCATTCATGGGCGCGGGAATTTATTTTGAAGAAGGCGACAACAAAGAACAAATTAAATACGCCGCCGCTCATCATGAATTAATCGCCAGTGCCAAGGCCGTCAAACTTTCTCATGAGATAATGCCCGAAGCAAAAATCGGCTGCATGTTGGCCGCCGGACAATTCTATCCGTATACTTGTTCACCTGATGACGTTTGGGACGGACTGGAAAAAGACCGCGACAATTATTTCTTTACTGATGTTCAAGCCCGGGGCGCTTACCCGGTCTGGGCATTAAAACGAATGGAACGCGCCGGAATAAAAAATCTTTTAGCTCCCGGCGATGAAGAAATTTTAAAGAACGGCACTGTTGATTTTGTTTCGTTCTCTTATTACTCAAGCCGCTGCACAACCGCTGACCCCGAAGTCTTTGCCAAACACGCCCGCCCGGGCAACGCAGTTTTCAAAGCTGTCGTGAATCCTTATCTAAAAAATACTGAATGGGGCTGGCAGATTGATCCCTTAGGATTAAGAATCACAGCTAACACTCTTTACGATCGTTACATGAAGCCTTTGTTCGTTGTCGAGAACGGACTCGGAGCTAACGACAAAATCGAATCGGACGGCACTGTTCACGATCCCTATCGAATCGAATACCTCAAAAAACATTTGCTCGCCCTTCGCGACGCAATCAATCAAGACGGAGTCCCCGTCATGGGCTTCACGGCTTGGGGCTGTATTGATCTCGTGAGCGCCTCTAGCGGCGAAATGAAAAAACGCTACGGCATGATCTACGTCAACAAAGACGACTCAGGCAACGGAGATTTAAAACGACTCCGCAAAGACAGTTTTAAATGGTACAAAGAAGTTATAAGTTCAAACGGTGAAAATCTATAAAAAGATTTTATAGAATAGAAAGGAAGTAATACTTTATGGACTACAAAGCTCTTGCTCTTGAAATTCTTGAAAACGTCGGCGGCAAAGACAACGTTAGAGGCGTTGTTCATTGCGCGACCCGTTTACGCTTCACGCTGAAAGATGACAGCGCCGCAAAGACAGACACGCTGAAAAAAATTAAAGGCGTTCTGTCTGTTGTCAACGCCGGAGGACAATATCAAATTGTAATCGGCCCGGACGTTCCGCAGGTCTATCAGGAAGTAATTTCAATCGGAGGCTTTGAGGCTTCCGCTCCCGTTGATGACCCCGACGCTAAAAAAGAAGACAACCGCTCACAGCTCAGCAAAATTCTTGAAAGCATTGCCAGCATCTTCCAGCCTATAATCCCCGCGATTACCGGCGCAGGACTCTTGAAGGCTTTAATGGCGCTCTGCTCATCGCTTGGAATTTTAAAGGGCGGCACTCAAACTTATATTATCTTGAACGCAATGGCTGACGCAGCATTTTATTTCATGCCTATCTTGCTTGCGGCTTCCTGTGCAAGAAAATTTAAATGCAATCAAGGCAACGCGCTGGCCTTGGCCGGAGTCTTAGTCTACCCGTCCTTCATTCAGCTTTTAAACGGACAGGAGGCTATAACTTTTCTTGGCTTTCTTCCCGTTACTAAGGCCGTATATGTTTCGTCCGTAATTCCTATAATTTTGGGCGTTTGGTTTATGTCAAAAGTTGAGCATTTTGTACAGAAAATTTCTCCGCAGGCAATAAAATTTTTCTCCGTTCCTCTTGTGAGTCTTTTGGTCGGCGGTACAGTAACTATTACTCTTCTCGGCCCTATAGGTTCATGGTGTTCTGAATGGATTAAAGCGTTATTCGTATGGCTTAACGCCGCGGCGCCTTGGATCGTTCCGACGGTTGTAGGAATCTTCAGCCCTATGCTCGTAATGACGGGGACTCACTACGGACTTATTCCAATCGGCACAAACAACCTTGCTACTGTTAAATGGGATACTGTAGTAGGCCCGGGAATGTTGACTTCAAACGTTGCACAGGGTGCCGCAGGCTTTGCCGTCGGACTCCGTTCAAAAAATCCCGACACAAAACAGCAGGCTTCTTCCGCAGGACTCACGGCCGTATTAGGGATCACCGAGCCCGTCCTCTACGGTGTAAATTTAAAGTTCACCTTCCCGCTTTATGCGGCAATGATAGGCGGAGGAGTCGGAGGCTTGTATCTCGGCCTTACACGCGTAGCAAGATTCGCCGGCGGTTCTCCGGGACTTCTTGTACTTCCGGCTTATATTCCTAATGCTGACGTTACGGCGCTCGGCTACACAATGAGCAATTTATATAACGCCGTGATAGGCGTAATAATTTCTATGGTCGTTGCATTCTGTGCTTCTTATATTATGTTCGGGATCTGGGCAAAGAAAGGCAGGCTTGCTCCCGAAGAAATTAACGGGGTCGCAGAGCTTCCGAAAGTTTCAGACGATGACATAGTAGCCCTAGCCAACGGAAAATTTATCGGGCCAGACGAGATTAAAGACCCAATGTTCTCCGGGCAGGACATGGGACAGACCGTAGCAATCGAACCCTATGACGGAACAATCGCCGCCCCCGTCAACGGCGAAATAGAAATGTTTTTTGAAACCGGCCACGCCTTCGGAATGAGAATGACCAACGGCACAGGCTTATTAATCCATATTGGAGTCGACACGGTGAACTTGAAGGGCGCGGGCTTCACTCCCTTAAAGAAAAAAGGCGACAAGGTCAAAGCCGGCGAGCCTATAGTGAAAGTTGATCTTGATTTGCTCAAGAAAGCGGGCTATTCTTCTCAAACTATGTTAGTAATCACTGAACCTCTTGACGAGGACAAGCCGATTAAATTTGTTGAGTTCGGCCTGTCAGTAACGCGAGGCCAGAAAATCAACAAAGGAGAATAAATTTTTTCCATGACCCAGCTTCTTTTACTGAGCGTTTTATTTTTATTCGCGCTTAGCTCCGAGGCCTTAGCCGAGTCAAGCTGGACTTCAGAAGCTGAGCGCCCGACCCTTGAAGGCAATTTTCAATATCATATTAACTGCAAGGACGGCGACATTAATAAATACGTTCTCTTGCCCGGCGACCCTGGACGAACAGATTTAATCTCAAGTCAATGGGACGAAGCAAAATTTACCGCCTTCAACCGAGAATTTAAAACGTTCAGCGGAAAATATTCCGGCGTTCCCTTGAGCGTCTGTTCAACAGGGATCGGGGGGGCTTCGGCTTCGATAGCTATCGAAGAACTTGCCTCATTAGGAGCTGATACTTTTAGTCGTATTGGAACTTGCGGTGCGATTGCCGAAGGGATTAAGTGCGGGGATTTAGTAATCTGTACTGGAGCTGTCCGGAGTGACGGAGCAAGCCTTGAATATGTAGAGCTTTCTTACCCGGCTATAGCGAATCATGAAATAACTTTAGCTTTGATTCAAGCCTGTGAGAAGCTTGGCAAGACTTATCACGTAGGCTTGACCTGTTCGACTTCTTCGTTTTATTGCGGACAGTCGCGCCCGGGCTTTAAAGGCTACACGCAGTCTTTCGTTGACAAGAAGATTAAAGACCTTCATAACGCAAGAGTTCTTACTTTTGAAATGGAAACCGCGACGGTTTTGACGCTTGCCGAGCTTTATGGTTTGAGGGCTGGGGCTGTGCTCACGGTCGTAGCTGACAGGAATAATAATGTCTTTGACGTTCAGGGAGTCGACGACAGCATCACTGTAGCTAACGAGGCCGTAAAAATTTTAGCTTCATGGGACAAAATCAAAGCTGAAAAATCAAAACCGTATTTTTATCCCGGGCTTTTAAAATAAACCCTCCGCCGCCAGCAGCGGCCCTCTTGGAGAATAACCCCCTCGCCACTTCGTGGCCCTCTTGGAAAGCAACCCCCCTGTCAGCAAGCTGACATCCCCCCTTCCAGGGGGGACGAGAGAGTTCTTCGACATCTTCTATTTTTTCTACACCTTGCCTCCCCTGAAAGGGGAGGTGTCCGGTCGCGTAGCACGCCGAAGGCTCTGAAAGGAGGCGGAGGGGTTGTTTTAAAAAAGGGAGGCTATGGAGGCCAAAGGGTTACAGCTAAGCTAGCACGGCGTAATTAATTTTGACGGCAAAATTATAATCTTCAGCACATAATACAACGGAGTCTTTAGCTAAGGCTTCGGCGGTTGGAGTCAAGAGTCCTTCGCGGACTCTTTTATATTGCCTTGGCATATATTGCCGTAACATTCCGGCGGGAATTTCAACGGCGTTGAGATTTTTGAAAAGTTTTTTTATAGCTTCCTGAACTTCGGGAGCGTTGAAATAATATCTTGCCCTGTCGGAGTAGCTGTATTTTCTTGCTAATTTTTTTTCGGCCTCGGAGCCGTGGTAATGTTTTTGCCAGTTGCCGGGGTTAGCAAGCATAATTTTTTCAAGTGTACCGATAAAATTTGCGCGTTGATCTTCTGGAACGAGTTCCTGTTCAATAAAGCTTAGCGCGAAGAGTCCTTCCCTAAGAGCGAACGTCAAAGCCGGGCCGACTTTCAAGATCGCTATGCCGTCAATGACCATTTCGCGTAATTTTTCAGGTGTCTGATAATCTGTCGAATGACCTTCAAAGACTAGGCCGGGATAATTTTTCAAAGCGTTACAGAGTTCAAAGGCTGCCCGCGGGTCGTAAGGGTGGACGCTTTTATCTCCGAACTCAACGCCGGGCTGAACGACAACAGCTATAACGTCCTGCCAGCGTTCGGCGAGTCCATGCTGATAAAATTTTTTCTGATAGATTTTCAGAGTCTCTTCAAAATCTTTTGGGTCAGTAATGTGTAGGTCCTCGTCGTCGTCTTGAGTGCCGCCGGGAATAGGGACTTCGGAGCCAATGACATAAACAGGACGCAAGGCCGCGGGATTTTCTTTGAGTAAAAGCTGATAAGCTTTCTCACATTCTTCCAGCAGAGTAGCGGCGCGTTCGGCCATGATTTCGTTCGATAAGACTTCGGGATCGTCGGCAAGTCTCATGCTTGTGTCCAAATGAATTTTAGTGAAGCCCGCAAGCGTTGCGAGTCTCACGAGTTCTTTTGCGTTGTTCATAGCCTCATGAGCAGAAAGGCTAGCCCAAGCAAGCGGCCCGAAATGATCAGCGCCTAAAATAATTTTATCTT
>JAFSSV010000183.1 GCA_017450825.1 Synergistaceae bacterium | reverse complement strand
TCTTTTGTTGAAGAACTTCAGAAAAAGATGCAGGAGATTTCATTCTCAACGGCGAAACAGAACAGGGCTTTTATTGAAAGGCAATTTGCTGAGACACAACAGGAGCTGACCGACGCTGAGGAGGCTATGATGAGATACCAGCAGGCCAGCGGCGTTGTCGCTATGACCGAACAGGCCAAGGCGTTATTCGACGCTATCAAGGATCTAAGCACACAGATCGCGGCCAAGAATGTTGAAGTTTCTTCTTTGAGAAGTTACACGCGTGCGGACAACCCGCGGTTAAAATTAGCGCAGTCCCAGCTTGCGGCAATGGAGAAAGAATTGAAACGCCTTGAGGCCGAACAGCTGCGCATTGATCCTCAAAGCAGAGTAAGAGTAAGATCCGGTGACGTTAAGATGTCTGCTGCTGATATTCCGGAGCTGTCGCTTGAATATCAGCGTTACGCGAGGGCTTTGAAAGTTGCTACGGCTAAGTATGAAATCATGTACAGTCAGTACGAGTCGGCGCGAATGAACGAAGCCAGCGATCTTTCAACTATAGTTGTAATAGATCAGGCTCTTCCGCCGGATTATAAAGACAAGCCCAAGCGTGGAAGAATAGCAATAATTGGAGCGTTTTTGGGCGGTTTCCTTTCGACTTGTTACGCTGCTTGGCCAAACTTAAAGAAGCAAATGATGGCCGGCCGTAAAAAACGAGAAAACGAAGACGACGAAGACGACGATTAAAAATAATAAAGCCTTCCCTGTGTAAAGGGGGAGGCTTTTATAGTGAGCACAGTTTATTTTCTATAAAACCCCTCCGGCCCTTCATGCGTGTGGGCTAACAACCCCCTCCGGTTCACTTCGTTCACCACCTCCCCAAGGGGAGGCTTTGTGTAGTAGGAATCTTAGCCTCCCTTGGGGGAGGGGAATCGCTTGCGGTGGTGGGGGTCTTTAAAGAAGGCCGCTTACGTTCGCCATTGGGTTATAGTTTTTTAAGTGTGCTTAGTATATTTTTATAGAGTGCTTTCCAAAATTTCCACGGCGTTTCTCACGCAGTCGTCACACGAGCAAAGGATTTTGCCGCCGTTTGAAGCGCCTTTAATTTCTTTGCAGATTGTAGCGCCGCATAGCTCATTAAATTTTTTGAAGAGATCCGCGGCGTTTTGTCTGATTGGTTTGCCTTGATATTTCATTAAGCCCAGAACCATTTCAGCACCGCATAGAGCGCCGCATGTAGCTTCGGTGCAGCCCATTCCGAGTCCGAAACCCGCGCCGAGCTTGCGTAAAATATTTTCATCGAGTCCTGTTTCTTTGCTGAAGACACATGCGACGGCCTGACAGCAATTATAATGAGCGTCGCCTGTTCGTTGTTTGAGTTCGACTGCTTGATCTTGTTTCAATGACATTTTAAAAATTTTCCCCCGTATTTCAATCCACGCAAAAACGGTAAACGGCTCTTCCACTCTTGCGAAAAACTCCAGCGAAATAAATCACTTAGAGAAATAAAAATACCGGAAAAAATAAATACCGCTCGGTAAAATTATTTTTAGTATTTATATCATAATGCGCTTTTGTGTTCAAGCCATTTTAATTATAAAATAAATTAAAACTTTACCGTTTTTAAGAAAAATTTACGCCGTAAAAAAATTTTAATATGCGCGTAATTTTATCATTGAAAAAATTTGCGGCTGCCTTATGCTAGAATAAAATTAAAAAAACTGGAGGGCCGCTTTGCAAGAGAAGGACGTAAGCGAAAAAATTTTAATCGAATATCCAGACGTGTTCGCGAACATTGTGAACGCATTTTTCAAAATCAACGGCTACGGAGATAAGGCGCTTGAGGTCAAGCCTGAAGATCTGGAAGATATAAGGGGCTGGTCGTTCTATAAAGCGACGAATAAGATTCGGAGGCAGGAGCGCGACACGGTGAAGTTATGGAAGCCGGCGGGAATATCTATTTGTCTGCTTGGCATTGAGAATCAAACTAGAGTAGATCGTTACATGCCGTTTCGGGTTTCTGGTTACGAAGGGGCGGATTATCGCGATCAGCTGAACAGGAACAAAAAACAGCGCAAAAAAATTTTTTATCCTGTAATAACTATAGTTCTTTATTACGGTATTGATAAACGATGGAAAGCGCCTAGGAGTTTATTTGATTTTCTTGATCCGCCGGAGTGGGCGAGGCCGTTTATTAATGATTGTCGTGTGAATGTGCTTGAGCTTGCGTGGCTTTCGGAGGAGCAGGAAAAATTTTTTACGAAGGATATGCGTTTTGTAATAAATTATTTGCGACAGATCCGGACGAATAAAAATTATGTTCCGACTCCTGAGGAGCTTGCGCATTATCAAGAGACGTTTAATTTGCTTCAGTCTTTTTCGCGTGTACATGCCAAGCTTTTTGAAGAAGCTATATTGCGCGCGAAAATTTTAGAAGAGAAAGGAGAAAGAGTCGTGATACCGAATATTTTTGAAGTTGTAGAGAGGCAAGCTATACAGAAAGGACGTGAAGAAGGACGTAAAGAGGGGCGCGAAGAAGGACGTGAAGAAGGACGTGAAGAAGGACGCAAAGAAGGACGCAAAGAAGAACGACGCGAAATTTTACATGAACTAAGTAAAATGTTGTCGCCCGCTGAAATTTCTAAACTGCTTGCATCGTTACGCTTAATTCAAACGGAGAAAGAGTTATGATACCGAATATTTTTGAAGTTGTAGAGAGGCAAGCTATACAGAAAGGACGTGAAGAAGGACGT
>JAFSSV010000182.1 GCA_017450825.1 Synergistaceae bacterium | reverse complement strand
CCTCCTCCGGAACAGTTGTAGAGAATCTGTAAAGCCTCCCCTTGAAAGGGGAGGTGCTGAACGAAGTGAGGCGGAGAGGTTAAGTCTTAAAAAAAAATTTTTTTAATAATAATCCCCCCGCCGCAAGCGGCCCTCCCCCGAGGGAGGCTAAGTTTTCTTCTACACAAAGCTGGGCCTTGGGGAGGTGCTGAACGAAGTGAGGCGGAGGGGTTAAGTCTTAAAAAAAAATTTTTTTAATAATAATCCCCCCGCCGCAAGCGGCCCTCCCCCCTTAAAAGGGGGGGCTAAAGAATCCTTCTAAATTTATTTATTCGCTATACGCTCTAAGAAATTTTGCTGTATAGCCTTTATTTTTTTTCATGACTTCTTCGGGCGTTCCGGAGGCAACGAGATTCCCTCCGGCTTCGCCCCCTTCCGGGCCAAGGTCGATTAAATAATCCGCCGATAAAAGAACGTCAAGATTATGTTCAATAAAAACTACTGTGCTTTTATTGCGGTCGATTATACGGTGAACTATCTCCAATAATTTTTTAACGTCCGTATAAAATAATCCCGTTGTAGGTTCGTCAAGCAGGTAAAGAGTCCGCCCGCCGAATTTTTTTGAAAGCTCCTTTGAAAGTTTCACGCGTTGAGCTTCGCCTCCCGAAAGAGTCAAAGCCGACTGTCCAAGCCTTATATACCCAAGCCCGGCATCTTGAATAATTTTTAACTTGTTCGCGATTTTGGGAATATCGCCGAAAAATTCGATAGCCTCGTCAACCGTCATTGAAAGAACGTCCGCGATATTCTTGCCTTTGAATTTTACTTCTAGCGTTTCATGATTATAGCGAGTCCCTTTGCAGACTTCACAGTCTGAATAGATATCCGGCAAAAATAACATTGAAGTTCTAACGCTCCCTGCTCCGCCGCAGGCTTCACACCTTCCGCCTTTGACGTTAAAGCTGAATCGCCCGGCTGTGTAGCCTCTGATTTTGGCTTCGGGTAAGCCCGCAAAAAATTCCCTTATCAACGAAAAGACTCCTGTATAAGTTGCAGGGTTTGAGCGCGGAGTCCTTCCAATAGGACTCTGATCTACTAAGACTATATTGTCAAAAAGTTCAGCGCCCTTTATAGACTTAAATCTCCCAGGGCGTTCACGGAAATCAGGATCTAAAATTCTTCTCATGCCTTTATATAAAACGTCATAAAGAAAGCTGCTCTTCCCTGAACCTGATACGCCGCTTATACATGTAAAGACTCCGGCGGGAATTTTTACGTTGATATTTTTTAAATTATTATGTTCAGCTCCGATCACTTCAAGCCAGCCCGAAGGAGTCCGGCGGCTTGGCCCGCAGACTATTCCGGTTTCTTCGCCGCGCAAATATTTTCCGGTCTTGCCGTTAGTCTTCAAGACTTGCTTGTAACTTCCGGCGTATAAAATTTCTCCGCCTTTTTCTCCTGCTTCGGGGCCAAGTTCGATTAATTCGTCGGCGGCCTGCATTGTTTCGCGGTCATGTTCGACAACTACGACCGTATTCCCAAGAGCTTTGATTGAGTTCAAAGACCTGATTAATTTTTCAGTGTCGCGTGAGTGTAAGCCTATAGTCGGTTCGTCAAGAACATAAAGAACTCCGCTCAAGTTTGAACCGATTTGAGTAGCGAGTCTGATTCTTTGACTCTCACCGCCCGAAAGAGTATCAGCCCTTCTCAATAAAGAAAGATAACCGACCCCAACGTCAACCAAAAATTCCAGGCGTTTAATTATTTCGTTAATGACCTGTTCAATTATTGAGCGTTCGTATTTTGAAAGCTTAAATTTTTTTACGACTCCTAATAATTTTTCTACAGGCATGACTAATAATTCCCCGATCCCGTAGCCTGATACTTTAACGTTCAGAGCTTCCGGCCTGAGACGCAAGCCGCCGCAAGTTTTGCAAATGTCTTCCTCTTTGAACTGTTCGACCTCTTCGATAACTTTTTCGTTATCGGCGAACCATTGTAATTTAGCTTCGAGCCATCCGGCGACTCCTTCATAGCGTCCCATGTAAGGCCGGGCGATGCCTTTCTCGTCAAAGATCATTGGAAGTTTCTCATCGCCGCTCCCGTTCCAGATAAAATCCTGAACTTCTTTGCTTAAATTTTTATAAGGGACGCTTAGATCCCAATGATATTTATCAGCGAACATTTTTAATTTTTCTATCGTGTGAGGCTTGGACTTCCACGGAATGACCGCGCCGTCAAGCACAGAACGTTCGGGGTCGATAGCAAGCTCCCTTGAGAAATGTTCGTGGCTTCCAAGGCCGCCGCAATCCGGGCAAGCTCCGACGGGATTATTAAACGAGAATAACCGCGGCTCGATCTCCGGCATTCCTATTTCGCAATCGGGACAGGAATAATTTTCTGTCATTGTGTATTCTTTTTTGCCTTCGGGCTTGATTAAGACATAACCGCCTGAAAGTTTTAACGAGGCTTCTATGCTTTCAGCGAGTCGGCTGCGTTTGTCGCGTGAGATTTTCAGACGGTCAATTAAAATTTCTATGTTGTGCTTTTTATTTTTGTCCAACAAGATTTCTTCTTCGAGATAAAAAATATTTCCGTCTACTCTTGCGCGTGTGTAGCCTTGCTCGCGGGTCTTGCTGAATAAATTTTTGAACTCGCCCTTTTTATTTTTTACGAGGGGCGAAAAGATTTCCAGCTTTAAATTTTCTTCATGGTCAAGAATGTAATTTAAAATCTCGTCAATCGAATGACGCTGGACGGGTTTTCCGCATTTTGGACAGTGAGGGACTCCGATTCGTCCGTAAAGCAATCTGAAATAATCATAGATTTCTGTGACAGTTCCAACTGTAGAGCGTGGGTTAT
>JAFSSV010000181.1 GCA_017450825.1 Synergistaceae bacterium | reverse complement strand
ATGGCGAACACAAGCGGCCTTCTTTAAAAGACCCCCACCACCGCAAGCGGTTCCCCTCCCCCGAGGGAGGCTAAGATTCCTGCCACACAAAGCCTCCCCTGGGGGAGGTGGTGAACGAAGTGAACCGGAGGGGGTTGCTTTAATTCTTATTTTTCATTGAGCATTACACAATAACCCGTTACAGTCAAAATATATTCGTCTACAGCACTGGCCGGAGCATTAGGAGCTGACCATGAAATTTTCGCCGGCGAACATGACCCGTCAGAATAAAAATAAATTACTTCAGGCTCAAACCTCCAGCCGGGACTGTCCGGAAGATTTTTCATGTTTAATTTTTGCCACTCAAGCACAACCGGACGATTCTCACTCGTTCCTAAAAATGAAGCTAAACTGTTCACTTCAACTTCACGCTTAATCAAAGCTTCGGCCAAAATATATCCACGGCGCGAAACTGAATCCGATTTAATTGAAAGTCTTACGGGCGTTCCGCTCAAAGCCCTGTCGCTTGCCTCTTCGATCGCCCGCTGAAGCGTCGCCGAAGGAGGCTCAAAATAAAAAGAAAGACGGGGCAACGCTACCCCCGCCATTAATCCCATAATCGAAATTACAATTAAAATTTCTATTAACGTAAAAGCTCTTCGCAAAATTTTTTAATCCTCGTTAGTTACGTCGGCGTTGACTCCCTCGCCGCCCTCTTCACCGTCCGGGCCGTAACTGATTATTAAAATCCGGCCGTTCTGATTGCGATAGACATAAGGATTTCCCCAAGGATCTAAGGGAACTTTCTTCATGTAGCCGCCTTGCTGATAACGCTTCGGTACAGGTGAAGTTGTCGGCGCTGTAACGAGCGCTTCAAGCCCTTGCTGTGTACTCGGATAAAATCCGTTATGCAGCTGATACATTTGAAGAGTCTGCTCAATCTGGCCAATCTGAGTCCTTGCCGCCGTACGCTGTGCCTCGGAAACGTTGCTCCCAATGTTCGGAACTACAAGCGCCGCCAAGAGTCCAAGTATGACGACAACGACCATAATTTCGATCAATGTAAATCCAGATCGACGAGCTAAAAATTTTTTGCTGCTTTTCCTGTTACTCATGATAAATTTTTTTTACCTCCGTTTTTAATTTATTTTATTTTATCTTACGATACCGGCAAGGTCGAACACCGGCGTTAAGATCGCCAAAACTATAAAGCCTACCGAAACTCCAAGCGACAAAACTAAAATAGGCTCCAGCAAAGTCGAAAGCCTTTCCATCTTAGACTGCGCAAAGTCACGGCACTGATTAGAAACGTTCGTTAATGCCCCGTGAAGATCGCCGCCCATCTCTCCGACCCGAACGACTGCGACAGTCTCTTCGGGCATTCCGATTTTTTCAAGCGCCCTGTCAAATTTATGCCCGGCCTTTACCATTTCCGCCGCGTCAAGCCAGCGCTGGCTGTACATATCCATTGAAGAGGCCATCTTCAAAGCCTGCACTAAAGGAATTCCGGATTTCAAGAGCGTACTGATATGCGACATTACAAGCGCGAGATTTAACTGATCGCGAATTCCTTTCATGCCTGGAAAAGTTATAGCCTTCCCCTTGTGCTTCATGTACAAGAACATTATTAAAAGCCCAAGCAAAATAAAAAGCCCGTAGTCCGACAAAAAATTCGACGCGGCTATTAAAATTCTCGTCGGCAATGGTAATTCCTGATGCATATCTTCAAACAGCTCGGAGATCTTAGGAACAACATACGTAAGCATAAATGAAACGACTCCGACTCCTACAACTAACATTACAATCGGGTAAATCATAGCGCCGCGAATCTTTCGTCTTAAATCGTCTTCAAGTTTAAATTCTTCGGCGGCCTCAAGCAAAACCGACATCAAAGTTCCGCTCTGCTCACCGGACTCGGCAACACGCCATAAACTTTCCCGGAATGCTCCGCTTTCAGCTAAGGCCGTATGAAATTTTCTTCCGCCTTCAACTTCGGCCAATAATTTTTCCATAACGGGCTTCATGTTTTTGTCGCGGGTCTGCTTCGACATGATACGCAGCGAGTCCGCAAGAGGCAAACCCGATTTTAAATACGAAGCTACGCTCCGACAGAAAAATATATGCGACTCAAGCGGCAATAATTTTATTTTGGCTTTGCTTCCTTTTTTTTCTTCGGCAAGTTTGACATCTACGACAACTATTCCGCGCTCGGTCAATTTATCTACGGCCTGCATGGAACTTCCGGCTTCGATTGTTCCCTTAGTGCTCTTGCCTTTAGCGTCATAACCTGAATAATTAAAGTAAGGCATTAATTAATCCTCCCCTGCGACTCTTGCAAGCTCATCGGGCGAAGTCAAGCCCGACTGCACAGCAGAGAGTCCAATCTCCCATAAAGTTTTAAAGCCGCTCTCCCTTGCAATTTCTCTTAGCTTAGAAGCCGGAGCGCCTCCTACAAAAGCTTCTTGAATAGCTTCGTTGATTACGAACTGCTCATAGAGTCCGACGCGGCCGCGATAGCCCGTGTTATGACACTGCTCACAGCCTACAGGAGCAAAGGCCCGCGTCAAGCCCTGCTTGGCCATCATTGCGGGCGGAGTTATTTCCTGTCGGCAATGAGGACAAAGCCGGCGCGCAAGTCTTTGAGCTACTGTCCCTACCATGCAGCTTGCGGCCAAGTAAGGCTCTATTCCCATATCAACGAGTCTTATTATCGCGCTGATAGAATCGTTAGTGTGAAGAGTCGACAAGACTAAATGTCCGGTTAATGACGCCTGGACTCCAATATGTGCCGTTTCAAAGTCGCGCATTTCTCCTATCATTACAATGTCGGGATCTTGACGCAAAATCGAACGCAATGCCGCCGCGAAAGTCACTCCGGCTTTCTCGTTGACTTGAATTTGAGATACACCGGGCAAAGAATATTCGACCGGGTCTTCGACCGTAATAATATTTACTTCGGGACGGGCGAGGGCTTGAAGGATTGCGTAAAGGCTCGTAGATTTTCCCGAACCCGTAGGCCCGGTAAACAAAATCATTCCGTGAGGCCGATGAATCAAATCGTCCATTATCGAACGTTCGCGCTTTTCCATTCCGAGATCTTCAAGCGTTAAAAGCCCGTGGCCTTTATCTAAAAGACGCATTGCGATTCGTTCGCCGTATTGAGTAGGCACAAGACCGACACGAACATCGACAGCTCTTTCGCCTAAAGTTATTCCGATTCGTCCGTCCTGCGGGGCCATGTGCTCGGCTATATCCATGCGCGACATAACTTTTATGCGGCTTATAAGCGGCGCTTGATTCGATCTTGGAAGGCGTAACCTGTCCTGTAAGACTCCGTCAATCCGGAATCTTATTAACACTTCGTCTTCGTAAGGCTCAACGTGAATATCTGTTGCACGCATTCTCAAAGCTTCAGCGAAGAGTCCGTTCACGAGTCTTATAACAGGAACATCAACTGAGTCGCTCAAAATATCTTCGCGTGAAAGATCGTCAAGGTCGTCAATGCCTTCGATATTTTTCGCGGCCTCTTCGGCGGCTACACTCCGCAAGTCATAAAGAGTCCGTAACAAGTCATTGATTTCTTTTTCGTCACGGATTTCAAGATCAACAGGATAGCCAAGCGCCGTCCCTAACATTTGAGCTTTTGAAAGAGAGTCAAAATTCACAGCGCCGACAATCAACTCTCCGTCTTGAATTCTTAACGGGACTATCCGGGCATTTCTTAAAACGTCAAGCCCCATTCCTTCGGGCAAAAGAGTCGATACTTCTTTAGCTTCGGGAAGAGGGGGCAAGGAAGTTTTTTCTTTAAGTTCGGGCATGATTATTTTCTTCTTATGCTCTTCTGATACATTTCTCTGAAGCGCTTGTCGATATCAGCTTCGACCGGGCTAATATCTATGCTTACGAGTTCGCTCCTTGCGTACTCTTGAGTCTTATTCGGAACGACAGCACCGTTAAAGCCCGCGGCGTTCAAAGTAGCCTGCCTCATTTCGTGCTGATCTTCAATTATCTGAGGCGTTAAGAAAATTACGAAGTCTACTTT
>JAFSSV010000180.1 GCA_017450825.1 Synergistaceae bacterium | reverse complement strand
GATAGTGTGCCGCATCATGTCGACCCACTTGTCATGGTGATTGTAATAAGTCGGGATTACTTTTTCTTCGAGTTTCTTGTAAAGGTCACTTGAGTCCACGGCGTTTTCATCTTTAGGAGCAGGAAGATCGGGATCGGGGCCGATTGACCAGCCTGTTATGTCTTCGATCCAGCCTTCAATCCACCAGCCGTCAAGAACGCTGAAGTTCATTATGCCGTTCATTGCGCATTTCATGCCGCTTGTGCCGCTAGCCTCACGGGGTCTTACGGGGGTATTCAGCCAGAGGTCAACGCCCTGAGTCAAGAGCGAAGCGATTTCCATGTTGTAATTATCAATGAAGACTATCGGAACATCTTTTTCAAGATCGCGCGCGGCCTGTCTGATTCTCTGAAGGAGCTGCTTGCCGCCGTTGTCGTGAGGGTGGGACTTGCCAGCAAAAACGAACTGGACTTTTTTGTTGCCGGCGATTCTTTTAAGACGGTCAACGTCTGTTAGAAGCAAGTCGGCGCGTTTGTAAGTTGCGGCTCGTCTTGCGAAGCCTATAGTTAATACATCGGGATCAAGCTGTACGCCGTTAGTCTCAAGAATTCTTGCAAATAGTCTTAACTTTGAAGCCTGATGGGCCGTCCAGATCTCTTCCTTTGGAATAGTGAGCGCCTGAACGAGCCTGCCGGGGTCAAGCTCCCAGCCCGGAATATGTTTGTCATAAATTTTTTTCATTCCGGAGCTTATCCAAGTCGTCGGGTGAATTCCATTCGTTACCCAGTCAACCGTTTCCATATTGAACATTTTGTTACTTACTTCGGCATGTTTTTTAGCAACGCCGTTAATATAGCGGCTATAGAGAAGGCCGAGTTCTGTCATGGATACGCCGGGCCTGTTCGGCAGCATTCTATGAATAGTAGCGCGGGCATCGTCCGGGAAAACTTCGTCAATCATCTTAAACTCAAAGTAATCATGCCCGGCCGGTACAGGCGTATGAGTCGTAAAGACAACCTGTTCGCGAATTTTATCAGGGTCATAATAGCCAAGCTCGCGCATAAGCTCAAGCGTTAAGAATCCCGCGTGGCCTTCGTTCAAATGGAACGTGTCAATATTCATATAGCCAAGGTCGCGCAGCATTCTAAGACCGCCAACGCCCAGAATAAATTCCTGACGAAGTCTGTAACGGGGATCGCCGCCGTATAAGAACCAGCATAACTCCCTATCGCTTGGGTGATTGCCTTCGAGGTCGGTATCAAGGAAATAAATCGGGAGCGGGTATCCTGTAGCACCTATACACTCATATACCCAAACGCCGACTTGAATCTCCCGGCCTTCCATTGTGATAGTAATACGATTAGGAAGAAGGGTAAGTTCTTTTGAAGGGTCCCAGATTACGGGTTTTTCCTGTTGCCAGTCGTTGTTATTGAATTCCTGAACAAAATATCCCTTACGGTATAAAAGAGTAACTCCTGCCATAGGGACTCCGAGGTCAGCCGCACTCTTTAATATGTCGCCAGCTAAGACGCCAAGTCCTCCGGAATAAGTCGGGATTGACTCTTTTAAACCGACTTCCATTGAGAAGTAGGCTACGGGGCGGAAGGCGGGATCGTTTTCCATAAGCGTTCTAAGAGAATTTCCGAGATCGCTTCTGTGTAGTCTTTGAATCATGAATATAAAGCTCCTTTCCGGTTTTTTAATTAAGCAGACGGGCGCAAAGTATTGGCGAGCCACCTGCAAGAATTTTTTTAGATTATTCATTTTGGATTTCTTAATTATTTCGGAAATTATCTCATAAAACGAAAATTTTTGCTCACTAAATTATATAAAGAATAAAAAAAAATTTTCTTTTAAGACTCAACCCCCTCCGGCCTTTGGTCACCTCCCCTTTTTTAAAACAACCCCTCCGCCTTCACTTCGTTCAGGCACCTCCCCTTTCAGGGGCGGCGAGAGCATAGAGGGAATAGCAAGTGTTGAAAGCCTCTCTTGCGCCCCCGGTTAAGGGGGAGAGGGCCAGCTTGCTGGCGAGGGGGTTATTTCTCAACAAGAGGCCCAGCTTGCTGGCGAAGGGGTTATTAAATTAATTAAAATTCCAGTCAATCGAAGCTAAAATTTTTTCAAAGTCTCCCTGTAAGTTTTCGTTCTCGTAACCTGTCATAGCGACAACTAAATAAAATTCTTCGTCCCCTGTGACTAGCGCTATGCTTTCTTCGCCAGAAGAGTCAATAAAATTAAACGTATAGTCGCCGTCATCGTCCTGTTCCAAATCGCGGCCGTCAACCTGAAGGCACAAAACCTCCGCGATCTCTCCGAGCGAAACCTGCCCCATTGTATTCGATGCTACGGTTACTGAAGCGTCAGCCTCTTTAGATTTTATTACCAGCGTTGAGCCTTGAAGCTCCCCCGTCCAGCCCAAAGGAATTTCAGCTTTGAAAGGCCCGAAGGTGTGCAGCATTGACCACGAAGCCTGAGCCGTTGCTAAAAAAATTATCAAGGCCCAACAAAAATTTTTTAGTTTCAATTTTTTAACGCCTCCAGAATTTTTTATTTTTTATTTTTCAGTGACGGACTCGACAATTTTATTTATCTCGTCTGATAAATTTTCGTTGCCCGTAATTACAATTAAGACATAAGTCTTATCGTCCCCGGAAATAAATGCGTTGCTTGGAACACCGTTAGGATTTGTAATGTCGAACATGTAGGCTTCGTCATCAAAATGAAAATTTTTTCCGCCAAGCTCCTTCATAAAAGTTTCAGCAAGAGTTCGGATCTGTACGCCGTCACTCGGAGCAATGTTAATACTTACCGAAGCAGTTTTATTATTCTTGATTACGGTTACAGTGTCGCCGTCCTGTGTAGCCGTCCAGCCTACAGGAATTTCTACCGTGAACCTTCCAAAATCTTGGACAGCTCCGAAAGCTGGAAGCACAAAAATAAAAATCAAAGCCGCTAAAAAAATTTTTTTCGTCATTAAAAAAACTCCCTTCAAGAAAATTATTTATCTTCGATTGAGCTGAGCATTAATTCAAAGTCCTCGGGATAATCATCAATGCCAGTCATAACCGAAGAAAGAAAAATTTTTTCGTCCTCCCCAACCGCAACAACACTCCCAACTCCTTTTGAGTCTTTCATTTCAAAAACATAAACAGAATCTTCAACAAGAACAGGCTCCGTTATGTCTTGATAATCGACGAAAGTAAAACTTTCTATGATTTGCTCGACAACTTCTTTGAGTGTCCGGTCGTCTTTTGGGTATGAAGTAACGCTGAAAAATCCCCTGCCCTCGTCCCTTGTAATTATCACAGAATTCTCGCTTATCCGGCGGCCCGTCCAGCCCTCCGGAACTTCAACAGTAAAAGATCCAAAGTCTTCGACCTTCCCGAATGCAGAGCAGCTAAAAATTAAAACAAGAATTAAAGAAAAAATTATTCGCGTTGTTCTCTTCATTTTTTTGTGACTCCTTTCAAAGAATTAAGATTCTTTTTAAACGGGGAAAATGTTTTGTGCAAAATTTTATAACACTTTTTGCTGATTTACGAAGTCAAAATTTTTTGATAAATTATTTACATTTCAAAATCCCAAAAAATTTTTATTAGCAATATCGCCGAAAGAAGTGCGCTGAAAATTATGCTGAAATTATTAATCGTAGCGGACGACTTCACGGGAGCTTTAGACTCAGGAGTTCAGTTCGCCGCCCTCGGTGCTGATACAAAAGTAATTACAGATTCAAGTTACGATCTTTCAAAAGTTCAGGGGCTTGATGTTCTAATCTTTGACGCCGAAACACGACACGTCACAAAAGAAGAAGCCTACAAAAAAATTTTTGATTTCGTTAAACGCGCTGCGGCTTTGAACGTCCCCTATGTTTATAAAAAAACTGACTCGGGACTCCGCGGCAATATAGGCAGCGAATTGGCCGGAGCTATGGATGCTCTGTGCTTGGATACTATGAGCTTCATTCCGGCATTCCCTAAAATGAATCGCATAACCCGCGGCGGAGTTCATTACGTTGACGGCGTGCCCGTTGCTCAAAGCATGTTCGGGCAAGATCCCTTTGAGCCTGTAAAATTTTCAAGCGTAAACGAAATTATCAAATCTCAAACAGATAAGACCGGCATAAAAATTTTTGACGCTGAAAAAGATTCTGATCTCTTGAAAATCGCCGAAGATCTCAAAGCTCAAGGCGCTCTGAAATTAACAGCAGGCTGCGCGGGCTTCGCGGCTTGTCTTGCAAAAGTAATCGGCTTCAGCGGCGAAGCTAAAAAAATTCCGGCAATGCCAAAAAAATTTTTCATGGTCTGCGGTTCTGTCAACCCCGTTACGAAAAAACAAGTTGACTATGCCCACGCTAAAGGCTTCAAAAAAATCTGTCTCAACGTTGAACAAAAATTAAATCCTTCTTGGCCCGGCTCTCAAAGCTGCAACGAGGCCGCCGAAAATTGGCTGAAAGAAATTCAAAACTTTAACGCAATCTTAGACGCTAATAACCCAAACGAATTAACTCAAACAGAAGAATATATAAAATCTCACGGGCTTGATATTAATCAAGTAAGGCTGAATATCTCACGAGCTGTGACAGGCGCGGCAAAGGCTCTTTTAGACAAAGGCCTCGAAGCGCGTTTAATGTGTGTGGGAGGCGATACCCTTCTTGCACTAATGGAGGCCGTGGGAGTTCATGAGCTTGTACCGCTCTGCGAAATTGAAAAAGGAGTCGTACTTACGGCTTTTAATTATAAAGACAAAAATTATTTCATAATGACAAAATCCGGGGGCTTCGGTGAAGAAGATTTACTCACGAGGCTTGCGGAAAATTTTTAGAAAAAATTTTTTAAGGGGGTAATTCTTTGCTTAGCAAATACAGTTTAGGAATGCCGAACACTGTTTTCGGCGGTGAAAATTCTCTTGGCAACATCAGCGATATTCTTAACACTGAAGGCGTTAAGAAGCTAGCGATTTTTACGGACAAGGGACTCCAGAAGCTCGGCCTTCTTGATATTCCGTTGAAAGAAGTCAAGAAGACCGGAGTCGATTATGTAATTCTTGATGACCTTCCGCCCGAGCCGACATACGGGCAAGCTCAAAAACTTGTCGACCAATGCAAAGAAGCTAAAGCAGATTTTATTATCGCCGTTGGCGGCGGCAGTGTCATGGACACGGCCAAGCTTGCAAGCATCGCAATGACGAATGACTACGGGATTAAAGAGCTATTAGACAATCCCAAAAGAGCGCGCAAATATATCAAGACTCTTTTAATTCCTACGACAGCGGGAACAGGAAGCGAAGCAACCCCGAACGCTATTGTCGCCGTCCCTGAAAAAGAATTAAAGGTCGGCATAGTAAATAACGCTATGATCTCGGACTATGTAATTCTTGACGCGGTCATGATTAAAAACCTTCCAAGAAAAATCGCCGCCGCTACAGGAATCGACGCTATGGCTCACTGCATTGAATGCTTCACGAGCAACAAGGCCAACCCCTTCAGCAATACTTTTGCGCTTGAAGGACTCGATTTGATTCTGAATAACATCATTCAGGCCTGCGACGATCCCGAAGCTATGGAAGCAAAGCTTGCTATGCAGATCGGGAGCTTTTATGGCGGCGTAGCTATCACTGCTTCCGGAA
This sequence comes from Synergistaceae bacterium, assembly GCA_017450825.1. Lineage (GTDB taxonomy): Bacteria > Synergistota > Synergistia > Synergistales > Aminobacteriaceae > JAFUXM01. The sequence goes on along the minus strand of JAFSSV010000180.1, from coordinate 1,903 downwards.
CTACAGCCGTTCACGCCTTGAGCTATCCATTAGGCGGCAAGTATCACATAGCCCACGGAGTATCGAATGCGATTCTTTTAGTTCCCGTTATGAAATTCAACGAGCCTGAAATTCAAAGCCTCTTAGCTCAAGCTTATGACCGATGCATTAAAGGCAACGCTTCAACCGAAGAGGCCAAGAGCAAAGCCGTTATTAATTGTCTTGACGAAATAGTCAAACATCTTGACATTCCCAAGAGCTTAAAAGAGTTTGGAGTCCCTGAAAGCGATCTTGACTCGCTCGTTGCCTCCGGAATGGAAGTAACAAGACTCCTCGTCAACAACAGGCGCAAGGTCACGCCCGAAGACGCTAGAAAGATTTATTTAGAGATTATGTAATTTAAAGGCGAGCTTTTTTCGAGCAACCCCCTCCGGCCTTTGGCCACCTCCCCAAGGGGAGGCTTGATTAGCACTACCATAAGCCCCCCTTCTAAGGGGGGAGGGCCGCTTGCGGCGGGGGGATTCATTACTCAAAAACCGCTTGCGGTGGAAGGGTTATGTTCGCCATCGGGTTGTAGTTTTTAAAGTGTGCTTAGTATAAATTTTATAAGGAGGAATTTTTTTATGAGCAAAGTAGAAATCAAAGGCATTATCCCGCCGATCTTAACACCTATGAACGACGACGAAACAATCAACGAGGCCGAACTCCGCAATCATGTAAACCGCATGATCGACGCGGGAGTAAGCGGAGTCTTTGCCTTCGGAACTAACGGCGAAGCTTACGCGTTAAGTCACAAAGAAAAAGTCCAAGTCTTGAAAATCGTCGTTGATGAAACTAAAAAGCGCGTCCCTGTTTACGCCGGTACAGGCTGCGTAACTACACGCGAAACAATAACGCTGAGCAAAGAAGCCGAAGAGATCGGAGCAGATGTTCTTTCGGTTATAGTTCCCTATTTTGCCGCGGCTTCACAAGATGAACTCTATGACCATTATAAAGCCGTAGCAGAGTCCGTGAGTCTTCCGGTCGTTCTTTATAACATTCCGGCAAGAACAGGCAACGCCCTCGCCCCGGCAACTGTAGCAAGACTCGCCCGCGATGTTCCCAATATTTTGGGAGCTAAAGACTCCAGCGGAAATTTTGACAACATGAAGCAATATATCGAGCTTACTCAAGATATTCCCGGAAAAGATTTCAGCGTCTTATCTGGAAATGACAGCTTGTTTCTTGCCGCGCTTATCTTTGGAGGCAAGGGCGGTATAGCCGGCTGCGCAAACGTCTTCCCGCGTACCATGGTAGAAATTTACGAAGCCTTCACAGCAGGAGATATCGAACGCGCCAAGAAAGTCCAAGACAGCATAAGAATTTTTAGAAACTGCTTCAAATACGGCAATCCTAATACACTAGTGAAGCTTGCGGCCGGTTTGCTCGGAAATCCTGTAGGGCCTTGCCGCCGTCCCTTCAGCAAGATTACTCCCGAAGGAATGGAAGCACTTAAAAAGACTCTCGAACAGTGCAAGGCTAACGGCTTGCATTAATCCTCTTGGAAGCAACTTGCCTTCCCTGTGTAAGGGGAGGTGCTGGTCGCGAAGCACGCCGAAGGCTACGAAGTGAGGCGGAGGGGGTGTAGTAAAAAATTTTTTTGGGGAATAAACCCCTCGCCAGCAAGCTGGCCCTCTCCCCCTTAACAGGGGGCGCAAGGAGGCCGGAAGGGTTGTAATTTTTTATTAAAACAAAACGAAAGGAGAAAAATTTTTCATGAGCAAGCCAATTTTAGGAATCAGCATGGGTGATCCGTTCGGCAACGGGCCGGAAATTACTGTCAAGGCTCTGGCCGACAAGACAGTCTATGACCGCTGCAAGCCCCTTGTAGTCGGTGACGTTTCAAGCATGGAATACGCCGCTAAAGTAGCAAAAAAAGTTTCGG
>JAFSSV010000179.1 GCA_017450825.1 Synergistaceae bacterium | reverse complement strand
GCACGAGTGCTAATGGACGTTGCTGCTATAACAAGCACAGTTTATTTTCTATAAAACCCATCCGGTTCGCTTCGCTCACCAGCTCCCCTTTTTTAACTATAACCCCTCCGCCGTCGCTTCACTCAGGCACCTCCCCTTTCAGGGGAGGCAAGGGTGTAGCAAAAATAGAAGATGTCGAAGAAATCCTTGCGCCCCGCCGTCCCTGTAAGGGAAGGGGGACCGCTTGCGGTGGAAGGGTTGGGTGACCCGGGCCAACTTGTGTTCGCCATCGGGTTATATTTTTTCAATTGTGCTTAGTCTAAATATTATTTTCAGCAAGAAATTTCTTTATATCGTTTACAAGCTGGCTTCCGCCTGAATAATGAACTGAAAGCCCTTTAGTTATTAGGGCACTTGGAGCAAGCTTGGCGATAGCTGTAAGGCTTTGTCCAAAACGTCCGCCGCCGTGTGAACAGAACGGCATGATTTTCTTCCCGGAAAAATTATATTCCTCTAAGAATGACGCTATAGGCATTGGGATCGAAGCCCACCAATTAGGATAGCCGAGCATAATAATATCGTACTGCTCAAAATTCTTGACATGATTTTTAAGTTTCGGACGGGCCTGTCGGTGTTGATCCCTTTGCGCCTCACGTAAAACAGTATTGTAATTTTCAGAGTAAGGCTTCTCCGGTTCGATCTCAAAAATATCTGCGCCTGTCTGCTTGCGTATTTCTTCGGCTATGCCTTGGGTGTTGCCGCTCCATGAGAAATAAGCGATTAAAATTTTTGAATTGCCTTTTGAATTTTTCTGTTCAGCGATTGTTGAAACTGTTCCGATTTTTATCGCTCCTCTTGCAAGCCTGAAGCCTAGATTAAAGCTGCTGTTTTCCTGCGGTGTTGCCGCCCGGTAAGCCGAACGCAAATTTTTTGCAAAATCGTTCCAAGCTCCTCCGCGGTTTACCCGCCTTGTCCCTTCGGAAGGCCCGACAGGATTAACAACTGTATTTAAATCATAAGGCGCGTAAATATCCCAGCACCATTCAGCGACGTTCCCGTGCATGTCGTAAAGCCCGAACTTGTTAGGCTTGAAGCTCCCGACAGTAAGAGTCTCGCCGCGGTAAATTCCCGGCTTGGTCGTAAGCTTGCCTTGAGAAAAATAATTCTCTTCGATTTCATACGGATAATGACCGTAATAATTAGCCTCACTTGCGCTGATAGAATTTTCCGTGTTGAAGGGCGTTGTTGTTCCGGCGCGGCAGGCATATTCCCATTCTGCTTCAGTCGGGAGTCTGTAGCCGTCGGCGTTGGTATTCCAAGTGACGCGATTGCCTTCGATTTTATAAACCGGAGTAAGATTTTCTTTTTCGCTCTTAGCGTTGCAGAATTTCACAGCGTCAAGCCATGAAATATTTTCGACGGGAAGATCATTATCGCCTTGAAAATTACTTGGATTTTGATTCATTAAATTTTTATATTCGCCTTGAGTAACTTCGTAGCGTGAAATATAAAAATCTCCTACTGTAACTTCGTGTTGGGGCTCGTCATTGCCGCGCCAGTTTTCTGACTCGGGGCTTCCCATTTTGAACGAGCCGCCCTTGATTAATACGAATTGCTCTTCAGCCTGTGCCGAACTCGTTATGAGCGTCAAAAGACTTAGCACTAAGATAAATATTTTCATTTTGTTATTGCTCCTTGCGGACTTATTTATTAGTGGTGGGGGTTTTTCAAAAATTCTTTTTTAACTTCTTCCATGATAGTTTTTGTTGCAGTAGATATTTCTATCCTTGCATGTCCGGACACGACAATTTATTCTGCGGCTTTATTGATACAAGTGATAGCGTTCAAGCTGCGCGGGTAACCGATATAAGGTAGGCACTGCGACACAACGTCAATTAAAAACGCTTTGTCATTGCCGACATTCATGTTGCCTTTTGCGTGAGCTGTGAGCTGAGGTTCACAGCCTCCTTGAGCCGCGATAAAACAAAAAGTAATAAGTTCGCGTTTTTTATAGTCAAGGCCCTTGCGGGTGTAATAATCTCCGAAGCAGTTTCCGGCGAGCCAGCGGTTTATGTGCTTTGTTTCTTCGGGGCCGGCGTTCTGAAAGCCTTTCATGCCTTCTCCGAAAATATCAACTTGAGCTTGATTTCCTTTTTCGATTCTGTCTTCTGGAGTTGTAGTAGAAGCTCCGGGGAGAGGCAAAGAAATATTTTTTGCCGTGAAAACTTCATTAGCGGCTTTTAAGAAAGGAAATACTCTTCCGATTCCGAGATAAGCTACGGCCTGATAAATTATTTCTTTGACTTCGGCGGGAGTGACTTGCGCGTCAAGTGCGTAAGGCAATACGGCTTTGAAATTATCAACGCCTCCACAGCCTAGAAGAGTAGCTAAAATAGCTGTGTAGCGTGTAGCGTCGTCAAGCTTGCTTTCAGTGACGACTTCTTTAAGCGCAAAATTTTTAAAGAAGGCCGCAAATTCCGGATCAGTCTTTTCAAATTCAGACAGGAAATTCAAGTGCAGGCCCTTTGAACTCAAATTAATATTAGCCGGATAATTTTCAAAGACTTTGCGAGAAGAGATCATTTTGTCAGCTTCCTTTCTGTAATTTTTATATTCGTTGGAACTCAAATATTTTTCTTGAGCGTTTGAGTCCGTATAAATTTCCATTGTATGGAATCTATAATTTTTGTCGCCTTGTTCTGTTGTAGCGAAGAGGCCAAGGACTCCTGCATCTTCTGCTACGGCGCGTGTCATTTCCTGTTTGATAAGGGCTTTGAACTCTTCGAGTTTTTCGGGGTTGACTTCTACTATAGTCATGCTGACGAACTTTCCCCGGCCTTCTGCTTTCTGTTCAAGGACGACAGGATCAACAGGAAGAATAATTAAATTCTCTAAAATTGGTTTGCGTTCTTCGATATATTGCTTAAAGCCTTCGCTAGCTCTATGAACTTGATAAGCTTCTTCGTCCTCATAAATTTCAAGAAGGCGCATGATATTTTTATTTTCTTTTGCGATTGCACCGTAAAGCGAATAACTTCCTTTTTCGTGAGGCGTATATTTCGCGACAGTTCTTGCGCCGATTGCGCTGATCTCGTCCATCTTGCCTTCTTTTGACTGAACGACGGCCCAATGAACTTTCAGCTTATGACCCTCGGGCGCAAAGACAGGGTAAGCAAACGCCGAACCAACTAAAACTGATAAACATAAAAAAGCTGATAATATTAGTAAAAAAGCTTTCATGATTTAGGCTCCTTTTTATTCCAAAATATTTTTAATCTCTGCTTTAACTTTCACAAGATCACTACATGTTAAAACAGGAATTAATTTGTTGATTTCTTCTATGCTCTTATCCCACCATTTTAATTTGAGCATCAAGGAAATTAATTCATCATCAAAACGTTTTCGTAATACTTTCGCCGGATTGCCCGCTACGATTGTATAAGGCTCAATATCACTGCCTACTACACTGTTCGCGCCGATAATAACACCGCTATTTATATGAACTCCCGGAAGAATTACAGCATTCTGCCCTATCCAAACATCGTTTTCAATACGCGTATCTCCTTTAATAGGAAGGTCAGCTTTTTGGGGCGGAGTCATGTGCCAGCCTTCTAAAGTGTAAAACGGGAAAGTTGATACAGAATTCATCTGATGATTTGCTCCGTTCATTATAAATTCAACGCCAGCTCCGATTTGGCAAAATTTGCCAATAATTAATTTGTCGCAGATCCATTCATAATGATGAGTAATGTGGCTTTCAAAATCAGAATCTGCTATGTACGTAAAATCTCCCACAATAATATTAGGATTTTTAAGAGAAGGTTTTACATAGATTTCTTTTTCATATCCTGCAACTGGATATAACGTATTCGGATTAGGTGTTTTATCTCTCACAGCTATTTCATTTCCTTTTCCCAAACGCGTATGGTGTTGATCTCTGCTTTGTAGGCAAGCTCTTCAAGAGTTTTAATCTCGTCATTTGACAAAACAAGATTAGCGGCTTTCACAGCGTCTTCAACGTGCTGAACTTTTGTTATGCCCAAAATCGGAAGAGTCCCTTTAGCGATTGCCCATGCTACAGGAAGTTGAGCGACTCCTACTTTATGAACGTCAGCGATTTTTTTCATTGCAGCATTTAATTTTTCGATTTGAGAAAGAACGGGATTATAGACTTGGCCTCTTGCACTTTCAGCAGGGAAGGGGTGAGCGGTGTCGTACTTTCCTGACAAAGCTCCCTGTTCAAGCACCATGTACGAGAAAAATATTGCTCCGTTAGCTTTGCACCAATCCAGAATTCCTGAAGTTTCAGACGAACGGTTTAAAAGGCTGTAATGATTTTGAATAGCAGATACTTTCAGCCCTTCGGCCTTTAAAATTTCAGCGGCTTCTTTGATTTCAGCTAAATTATGATTAGAGAGTCCGATCTTTCCGATCTTGCCTGTCTTAGCGAGTGGAATTAATTTCCTTGTCCATTCGGGAGCGCCGACAGGATTATGAATCCAATAGAAGTCCATAAAGTCTGTTCCAAGACGTTTGACGCTTCCTTCGTACATTTCGATCACGGCGTTTTGAGCTTCGGGGTTAGCGCATTGGGGCGTGAATTTCGTAGAGATAAGATAACTTTCACGAGGAACGGAGCGCAAGAATTTTCCTAAGACTTCTTCCGAAGTTCCCATGCCGTAGACGTAAGCAGTATCCCAGAGATTAAGTCCGGCTTTCATTGCCGAGTCGAAGATCGGGCGCAAATCTTTTTCGGTGAAGTTTGTCCCGAATGTTCCGTCATTGCCCCAAGCCCATGCTCCAAGCGCGATTTTTGGTGTTGTCATGATAAAAATTTTCCTTTCAGTTTTTAATAAATAAAAATAAAAATTAAGAAATCCCTAAAAGTTTTTTGGCGCAAGTGTAAGCTATCTCATAAATTGAAAGATAAACATAATTTACGTTTGCGGCTTCCATTGCCTTTCGCTGTTTTTCAGTAACAACCGTGTACGGATATATTCCGTATATAAAAGGAAAGAAGGAATAAATAAAATCCTGCCGATTTTTTTTTGACATATCAGGACAGAATTTCTCTAGGCATTTTTCTACGGCTGTTATAGATTTTGCGTAGGCTGCTTTGAATTCCGTCAAGTTTTCGAGCCTGCTATTGGCTTCCATGTCAAAATGATTCATTGAGAAGAGCTTTAACATTCGCTGCCTTTTCTCCAGTGAATGAGCTAACGCTTGAGCAATTTCATCTGCTGTCATTTTTTCGTGACTGTCGGTGATTGCCTCTAATTCCTTTGCCCAGAGTTCGTATTCCTGCTGAAGCAACGCAAGGAAGATTTCTTCCTTAGTCTGGAAATAGTTATAGATTGCTGCTCTTTTGCAAGTTGTAAGCTCGCCGATTTCCTTGATAGTAATGTCTTTGAAGCTCATAGTCTCATAAAGAGACGCGCAAGCATTAATAATTTCATCTTTACGGGCATTCGTTAATTCTATTGAGCCTCTTGGCATTTTTTGACCTCCTTTAATTAATATTGACACCGTGTTGTAAGAATTATATCTTATAACGACACGGTGTCAATATTTTTTATTTGCCTTTGCTTAGGGGTGAAGGGAATAGCAAGCACAGTTTATTTTCTATAAAAACCCTCCGACCCCACTTCGTAGCCTTCAGCGTGCTTCGCGACCGGCCACCTCCCCTTTTCTTTTAACTTCAACCCCTCCGGCCCTTCAGGCCACCTCCCCTTACAGGGGAGGCAAGAGTGTAAAGGTAATAAAGTATCTTGAAAAAATCCTTGCGCCCCCTGTGAAGGGGGAGAGGGCCAGCTTGCTGGCGAGGGGGTTATTTCTAAAAAAAGGGGGTATGTCAACTTGTTGACAGGGGGGTTGCCTTCAACAAGGCCAGCAGCAATTAAGGAAAATCAGGAATAAAAAAACACCGCCCTTAGGCAGTGTCTAAAATTTATTTTTAAAATTATATTACGTTCTAAAAATTCTGGAGCCGGTGAACAGATTC
>JAFSSV010000178.1 GCA_017450825.1 Synergistaceae bacterium | reverse complement strand
TATTTAACGAAGTCTTATACTTCGATTTATAAATTATGTATGCAGCTCTTCAACGAAAATAATTTGAAGCCCGTAAAGATTTCGACTTCAAGATCTGAAACTATAATCAGCATGATTTTCACGCAGAACGCTATAGCGCTCTTGCCTCGTCAAGCGATTAATATTTTTCAGAATTCCGGGCTTGCTGTCGTAGAGATAAGGCCGACGATAAAAATTCCGGTTATGATTTACGTTAGGAATAAAAACGGCTCGTTGATAGTTAAGGATTTAATCAGGGCGCTTGAAGATTAAAAATTTTTTCAGAAAATCTCTAAGACCGAACGTGAGCATCTTAGCGGTTAAATCATTTTTCAAATAGCCAACCATTTTGCCGGCGAATATGAACGGAGCTAAAAATTTATTTGCTTGTTTTTCTGTGACATCGTCATGATAGAAATATGCGTTGCAGAATTTTATTTTCTTTTTATTTTTTCTGACCCATACGTTAATTAAATATTCAGCTACGTAGCCAAAAATTCCATTGCCCCGGCCGTATAAATGATAATGTTCGAGGGGCACTTTCTCTTCTAAAATTTTCAACACGCCGAAAAGCCACGTGCAATAATTTTCAAAGTCTTCGTACTTCATAATAAACATGTTGCGCCCTGAAAGCTTATTGCTATACTCCATTGTTTTTATAAAATCGTCATAGTAATCTGAAAAATCTTTTTTCACTAAGTCGCATAGTGTTTCGTAATCGGTATGTACAAAAGACATTCTATATTCCATAGAGACCGGATAATTTCTTTGCCGCGGCGCTGTAAGTATCACGTCATATTTTTTCATGAGGCTTATAACTTTTTGAAAATTTACTCTGTAATTATTAATCTCTTCTTCATTTTTATTAATACTCTCTTCTAAAAATTTTCTTTCATCAAACGCAAAAAATCTCCTATAGTGAAACAAGCCAACATATTTAACATCGGGATAAATTTTTTTCAAGTTCTTCCATGCCCAATACATAGCCGTAAGCTCACAGTAGCTTTCATTCTTCGCGCTGATATTGTCACAGGGCTGGCCGTTGACTTCGTTGTCCGTCTGAAAGCCGAAACGCTTGTCCGTCAAAGCCGCGCCGACCTGAACAGGCAATAAGACTCCGTCCTCGTCCGGCGGCAAGGTGCAGGGCTTATGACAGCAGACTAAAATTTTCAGCTGGGAATTTTTTTCTTTCTCGTTCTCATTCTCTTGCAATTTCTCTGAAGCTCCTTTCAAAATTCTTTTGCATTTTTAAATTCTAGCATAGTGTATAATCTCAAAGCAAAAACGGAGTAGAGATCTTTCAATGTCAAAAATTTTTTTACAAGCCCAAAAAAATTATAATCAATCTGAAATCGACTCGGCGATACTCAAAGCCTTTAATTTTTTCGGAGGCCCTGAAAAATTTTTCTTAAAGGGCGAACGGGTTTTATTAAAAGTAAATCTAGTAGCCGGGCATGAGCCGGAGCGCCGCGTTACGACCGATCCTTCAATCGTCAAGGCCGTAGCTAAGCTTGCGCTTGACCATGGAGCTATTCCCTTCATAGCCGACAGTCCCGGCATAGATAACTTCAAAGCCGCCGCTCAAAAAGCAGGCTTCTTAAAAATTTCCGAAGAGCTTGGCATAGAATGTCATGAGCTTACAGACCCCGTAGACCTTCCAGCTCAAGAAGGAGCAGACTTCCATAAAATTCAAGTGTCGCGTTACGTTCTTGAGGCCGACAAGATAATAAGCCTTGCAAAATTAAAAACTCATGGTCAAATGTATTTAACTATGGGAGTAAAAAATCTTTTCGGCTGCGTTCCGGGGAGACTCAAAGCCGGCTGGCATTACAACGTAGGCTTAAACCGTGAAAGATTCGCAAGCCTTATTCTTGATATTTATCGGGGAGTTAAGCCGGACTTCACGATTATTGACGGCGTAATAGGCATGGACGGTGACGGCCCGACCTCCGGCGATCCTTATGAATTTGGACTGATCGGCGCGAGCGTTGACGCTTTGACTATGGACTTCTGGCTTTGCAAAATGCTCGGAGCAAAGTTTGAAGATTATCCCCTGTGGCTTGCGGCCAAGCGGCGAAAATTTCCTGAGTGTAATTTAAATCCAGAAGACTTGGCCGGAGATTTCCCGGCTGATTATCTTTTTGAGGGCGTTAATATTCCCAAGACCCGAACAATGAGGTTATTGCCCCGCCTTCCGTTTATTGAACGCGCAATGACTTCACGCCCTGTTCATATTCCGGAGCTTTGCATAGGCTGCGGAAGGTGTCAAGCAGTTTGCGCGGCCGGAGCTTTGAAGCACGAGAACAAGCGCCTGCATTTTGATTATAAAAAATGTATCAGGTGCTACTGTTGTCACGAGATGTGTCCGGTTAAAGCTATCGAGTTTAAAGAAAGCAAACTTCTTTCATTTATAAACCGCATAAGATAAGATATAGTAAGCACAGTTAAGAAACTATAACCACCCTCCGCCCCTTCAGGCTTGTGAATTAACAACCCCCTCCGGTTCACTTCGTTCACCACCTCCCCAAGGGGAGGCTTTGTGTTGCAGGAATCTTAGCCTCCCTCGGGGGAGGGGAACCGCTTGCGGTGGTGGGGGTCTTTCAACAGGACCAGCTTGCTGGCAAGTGGGTTATATATAGTTTTTTAAGTGTGCTTAGTATAAAAAAATTAAGAGGCCGACCTGTCCGCGTCAGCCTCTTTTTTCTTAATTGAGGGGGGTAAAACTATAAAACGATCGAACAAGAACGAGGGAACATCAATTAGTTTTTTATTCTCTATTAAAAGAGCCGAGCCTTCTTGCAGGTGTAAGGCATTCCGGATTGATTTTGCTTTTCGTATTTGTTCGTTATGTCAAACATTATAGCTTGAAAATTTTTTCTGTCAATATTTTTCAGCCTTCGTTCGTAACGACTCGTCCGGCTTCGACAGAATGAGTCAGCCAGACGTTGCCGCCTATAACGCAATTATCGCCAATGACAGTATCGCCTCCGAGTATCGTAGCGCCGGCATAAATTATTACGTTGTTTCCAATGTCGGGATGACGCTTAATGCCTTTGACTAACGAGCCGTCGGGAGCAGCAGCAAAACTCTTGGCCCCGATTGTGACGTTCTGATAAATTTTCACGCGGTCGCCTATTGTTGAAGTTTCTCCTATAACGACTCCTGTTCCGTGGTCAATGAAAAAATAATTTCCTATTGTTGCGCCGGGGTGAATGTCTATGCCGGTGAGCCGGTGAGCGTATTCGGTTATTATTCTTGGTATCAGAGGCACGCCCATAACATAAAGCTCATGAGCTACACGATAAGCGCTGATAGCCGTGAAGGCCGGGTAAGCCAAAATTATTTCGTCCGAAGTCTTTGCGGCGGGGTCGCCTTGATAAGCGGCCGTTACGTCAGTCAAAAGAGTCTCGCGGATTTCAGGGAGCTTTGAAATTAATTTCGCCGTGAGATCTTCAGCTCTGCTCTTATCTTGATTTAAATAAAAAACTTTGGCAATAGCTGCGCATAAATTTTCAGCGCCGGCTTTCAGATTTTCGGCTACGCTTTTTCCGTAAGGGTTGACGTGAGAAGGGAACATAGCGGCCAAAATTTTCCTGAAAGAAAACTCTACGCTTTCCTTCAGACCGTTGTAATTAAAATCATCATAGCGCGAAAAGATTTTTAATTTTTCTTCGGCCAAGTTCAAAGAGTCTTGAAGAGTTGTCATTATTTATTCGCTGAATAAGGGAGTAGATAAATAACGTTCTCCGGTATCCGGAAGAATTACCACGATATTTTTTCCGGTGTTATCGGGCTGCTTTGCGGTTTCGATTGCGGCATGTAACGCAGCACCGGAAGAAATCCCGACCAAAAAGCCTTCGACTTTTCCGACGAGCTTTGCTGTAGTGAAAGCGTCCTCGTCCTTGATAGTTATAACTTGATTATAGAGTCTTGTATTTAAGACTTCGGGGACGAAGCCGGCGCCTATGCCTTGAATTTTATGAGGGCCTGCTCTTCCAGATGAAAGCACGGGGGAGCCTGCTGGTTCAACGGCGATAATTTTTATTTCAGGATTTTGTGAGCGGAGATATTCGCCTGTGCCTGTGAGCGTTCCTCCTGTGCCGACGGCCGAAATAAAAATATCCACCTTGCCTTCGGTGTCTTGCCAGATTTCCGGGCCTGTAGTTTCTCTATGAATTGCGGGGTTGGCAGGATTAACGAATTGCCCGGCGATAAAGCTGTCGGGAATTTCAGCGGCAAGCTCCGAAGCTTTTTCGATAGCGCCTTTCATGCCCTTAGAGCCTTCGGTGAGTACGAGTTCAGCGCCGTAAGCTTTCATTAATTTTCTGCGTTCGACCGACATAGTTTCGGGCATCACGATAATTATTTTATAGCCTCGGGCGGCTGCAACGGAAGCGAGTCCTATGCCTGTATTGCCGCTTGTGGGTTCGATTATGACGGTAGAGGGCTTGAGTTTGCCGGAGGCTTCGGCATTGTCAATCATAGCCTTAGCGACTCTATCTTTGACACTGCCGGCGGGGTTGAAGTATTCAAGCTTGGCAAAAATTTTTGCTTCAAGCCCGAAATGCTTTTCAATCTTAACAAGTTCAAGCAGGGGAGTACGGCCGATTAACTGATCAATGGACGTATAGATCATAAAAAATCTCTCCTTTATAAATAAAAAAATATGTGTGAAAGGAATCGCCTGAAAAAATTTCAGACAAAAAAATTGAGCTACGAAAATTTAAACTAAAAATAAATTAGAATGGAATTTTTAGAAAGGGAAGCGACAACAGCAGAGCGCGGCCTCGTGAAAGGCTTGAATGTTTGAATAAAAACGAATGCTCATTACTGTTTCACCTCATTGAAAGAATTTTTAGTGAGTGAATTATGACACAAAGAAGACGTTTACGCAACAGTAGAAAAATTTTTGACGTGGTATAATAAAATCGTCCGGAAGAGGTCGGACGTTTAATGTTTAAAGGCTTATTGAAGTGGGGTGGTCTCCCCACATCAGCTAGAAGCCTTTAGTTCGGAAACCGATTAGCGCTTAAGAATACGGATTAGATCCGTCAAGGCTCGTACAAGTTCTGTTAGGGCTTGTACGAATTTTATTATTGCCTTTAATATCTTCACGCTAACACCCCCTTTCACCTGAAATTTTTTCAGGCTACACAGGAGGCTTGACCCCTGAGGAGCCTCACTCTGTTATGAAAACCAGAATGCCTCTTCGATTAATATTCTATCATAGGGGAAATTTTGACGTGATATAATAAAACCGTCCGGAAGAGGTCGGACGGGGTTAAAAAATAGAGGCTTATCTGAAGTATGGGGTCTCAACCCAACTCAGATAATAAAACCTCTGACGTAGGTTATTTAGCGTTTTATTTCGCGGATAAGTTCCGCGGGGGCTCGTACAAGTTCCGTAAGGGCTTGTACGAATTTTATTATTGCCTTTAATATCTTCACGCTAACACCTCCTTTCACCTGAAATTTTTTCAGGCTACACAGGAGGCTTGACCCCTGAGGAGCCTCACTCTGTTATGAAAACCAGAATGCCTCTTCGATTAATATTCTATCATTAGGGAAAATTTTTGACGTGGTATAGCAAGCACACTTAAAAAACTATAACCCCTACGCCTTCGTTTCATTCACATTCTTTTTTAACCACAACCCCTCCGCTTCACTTCGTTCAGCACCTCCCCTTACAGGGGAGGCAAGGTGTAGAAAAAATAGAAGATGTCGAAAAACTCCTTGCGCCCCCTGTGAAGGGGGAGAGGGCCACGAAGTGGCGAGGGGGTTATTTCTCAACAAGAGGCCCAGCTTGTTGGCGAGGGAGTTGCTTAAAAAAATTTTTATAACTTGTTGCCTTCGATTAAATTCCCCTCCTGCATAGTCAAAACCCTACGCCCGTACTTCAAAGAGTCCAAGTCGTGAGAAACTAATAAGATCGTCATTCCTTCAGCGTTAAGGGTCGTGAAAAATTCCATAATCCCGGCCGAAGTCTTTACATCAAGATCTGAAGTCGGCTCGTCAGCTATGATAATTTCAGGACGGTTTATCAAAGCCCGCGCGATTATCACGCGCCTTAACTCACCGCCGGAAAGTTCAGAAGGGTACGCGCCTTCAAGCTCAGAAATTTTTAAACGCATAAGCAAATCTTTTGCCCGGGCCGCGACTTCTTCAGCAAAATTTTTTTCTCGGGACGGATATATATAAGAAGGAAGAATTATATTTTCAATTACATTCAAGTTCGGAAGGGCCGACATGCCTTGAGGAATAAATCCAATTTTTTTATTACGGATTAAAGACAGCGCCGAGTCGTTTTTCAAGAATAAATTTTCTCCGTTAAGTTCAACAAGGCCGGAGGTCGGACGCAGCATTCCCGCGGCAATATTTAAAAGCGTAGACTTACCGCTCCCCGATCGGCCAATTATATTTATAAAGTCACCCTGTGAGATTTCTAAATTTATTTTTTCAAGCACAGTGAAGTTTTTTCCGCCGCGCTCATATTCTTTGTGAATATCTTTGAGAATTAATTTCATTTTCTCTTCACCTCATGATCTCATGAACATCAACACGGCTTGCCTTCACCGAAGCCCAAAGCGCCGCTATGACTCCCGTCACAACTGCGGCAAAGTCTGAAATTACCGCAAGTAAAATTAATTTCGTCTTTGACGGCAATAAGAACGGCATGTTCAAAGCTTCAACAGCTCCCGGACTGAAAACCGTAATCAAAACTGATCCGACCGTCACGCCTAAAACTGCTCCGTAAAAGCTCACGAAAAAAGCTTCGGTCAAGTTAAGCTTGATTAAAATTCCCCGGCTTGCTCCCAAGGCCCGCAAGACTCCCATTTCCTTTTTACGTTCAGAAAGAGAAAGCGAAAAAATCAACGCGACTATGACAATCGCTAAAAGCCATAAGGCAATGAGCGAGAAGCTCAAAATTTTTGAGATAGTTATCAAGCTTGCGCTTATACTGTTGACAAATTTTTTGCTGAATAGGGCGTAAATGCCTTTATTATTTAACAGTCTGTTGATTTCTATTGCAGACGCAGTTGAACTGAAGCCCGGCTTTAACTTCAACATTATTACGGAGGTCAAGCTCCCGTCATTTTTCAAAGGACGTTCGCGGATTCGTTCGGCCTCTTTTGCTAAGACTGCTATAGTCGCCCTGTTCATGAAGATCATAGAATCAAAACCCATTCCGGTTTGTTCGAGCCGCCCGGCTACGTTTAAATTCTTGCTGAAAAATTGCAAAGTGTCCCCCGGATAACCTGCGACGTGATAGCCTACGATTATTTCTCCGTCATGAAGCTCGTGCCCTAATGAAATTTCAAGCCAAGGCTTGACGATAAAATCTGAATCAAAATCAATCCCCACAAGCTGAACAGGATACGAACAGCACGAGGCATTAAGAGTCGCAAGAAAAGTTTGAGCGGACATTGCCTCTATTCCTACGTCATTTTTAATTTTCTCAAGCTCCTCAAAGGCGTAAGAAGGCAAGTAAAAAGTTGAAGGCTTGCCCGATAATAATATGCTGTCAACATGAGGATCAAAGCCTTCGGGAACAATCATAATATCAGCGCCGAGTCTGTTTGCTACGCTTGCTGCTCCGCCCGAAAGGCTTGAGATTAAAACCGTCCCGACAAACAAGAACAACGACAGCAGCATGACAACGACAATTAAACAAAAACTCCGGCCGGGGTTGCGCTGAATATTTTTTTTCGCGACAGCCGAAAGAGAAATAGAATCAGGCACGGCTCGAAAAATCTCCCTTCACAAAATTAAAAATTATTCCGGCTATGCAGACCGTAAAAATCAGCGCTATGATTATCTCTACAGCAGGCATTGTTGAAGCCTGGCAAGGGTGAGCGGGATTGGCACATAATCCGCAAGGGCCAAGCTCAATAATTTTATTAGGCACAAGCCAGCATGATAAAGCCGCGGCCGAGATTATTACGAGTGAAAAATTTTTAGTCCAAACTGAAAAGAACAACGACAGCAGAGAAATTAAAGCGATAAAAATTCCGGCGCAGGTTATAAAAATTCCAGAGTAATAACAGCCCATAATTTTTTCTGTCGTATCACAGACCGGAAATAAAACAAAAGGCGCTAAGCTCAAAAAAAGGCCGGACAAAAAATTCACGGCCCCAAAAAGTTTCTTCATATTATAAATAGCACGTTCTTTCTTTTTAATTAGCCGTCCCTAAAAGGGAAGGGGAACCGCTAGGCGGTGGAAGGGTTAGCTTTGAAAAAAAATTTTTTTAAATAACTCCTTCGGCAACTTTAGTAAAGAATTTTATTAAAGGTTCAGCGTAAAGACCATAGAGAAAAGCTCCCAAGGCTAAAATTCCAAGCGGGATTAACATCTGAAGGCCGGGATCTTTCACGCCTTTATTGGCTGTCTTGAAATCAAAATTTTTCCCGGGCATTATAAAAATGCTGAAGATCGAAAAAATATACAGCACCGTCAATACAGCTGAAATAGCAAGCATAGCTATTCCTATATGACCAAGGGGAGCGCTTGCCGCGCCGGCCGTTCCTAATTGCCACTTGCCCATGAAGCCCGCCGACGGAGGAAGACCGCAAAGCGCAAGCCCGGAGATTAATAAAGCAAGCGAAGTCTTAGGCATTCCGAGTCCTATGCCGCGCATGTCGAATAAATATTCACGGTCTGTCTGACAGAGAATAGCTCCGGCACAGAAAAATAAATTTATTTTCATTACAGCGTGACCGCCCATGTGAGTCAAAGCTCCTACGAGTCCTTCGGGCGTTAATAACAAGACTCCTAATAAAATATATGAAAGCTGGCTTATAGTTGAATAAGCAAAGCGCCTTTTCAAATGCTGCGTTGCAAGTGCCATTGACGAACCGTAAATTATAGTTACGCAAGCAAGACCGAACGCCGCCCACTGTGCCCAAGTTCCGGCAAGGGACTCCGGCTCAAATACGTACCAAGTTAAACGAATCACCGCAAAGATTCCGGCCTTAACTACCGCTACAGCATGTAACAAAGCCGTAACCGGAGTAGGAGCTACTGACGCGCTTGGCAGCCAGCCATGAAAAGGAAAGACAGCCGCCTTTACTCCAAAACCAAGAAAACCTAAAAACCATGCACTTAATAATAAATTATCGGGCTTGTTAGGCCAGACTCCTAAAGTTCCTCCGAGCGTGAAGACTTCGCCTCCGCCCTGCGACATTGTATAAGTAAGAGCTATGAAAGCACAGGCCGCTCCGCCTACAGAATAAGTTAAATATTTTCGCCCGGCGTATCTTCCGCGTCCGTCCATTTCGTGCATTACAAGCGGAAGAGTCGTAAGGGTCATTACTTCGTAAAATAAATAAAGCGTCAATAAATCCGAAGACAAGGCAATCCCCGCAACGACTCCATAAGTCGCAACGAACCAAGCAAAAAACGAAGTCTCACGATGTTCGTGGCTCATGTATTCAAAGGCATAAAGAGTCGTCAAAGGCCAGAGCAGAGCGATTAAAACTCCGAAGACCATTCCGAGGCCGTCAAGCCTCAAGGCAAAGCCGGCGCGTTCTGAAAGTCTGAATAAAGTTAAAGTGTTTACGGGCGGATAAGCAACGAGTAATAAAATTATTATGGTGTTAAGAATTACTGAACATTCTATAAAGATATTACGGATTTTTTTGTTGGGGAATTTTATTGCCGGCAGCATTAACGCCGCTACACACGGCAATAAAATCGGAAGAAGCAAAAACTTTTCATTCATTATTAAAATTCCTTCCTAGTGCATTGAGAAATAAATACTAACTCCCGTTAATAAAAGTCCTACTATTGCGACGCTTAGTGTAGTTGTCCAAACGATATTGCCTAGCTTAGCCGTGAGCGCTTTGATTTCCCCTTGCATGTCGCCAATAGCACCGCGCATGTCACCAAGAGCACCTTGCATTTCGCCGCGTAGTTCGCCGATTTGGCCACGCATTTCGCCAATTTGCCCGCGCATTTCAGCTAGTGCCCCTTCGACTCGCGCCGTGTAAGCATCAACTTTTGCTTCCATACGGGCGACAGCGTTGTCAATTTTTTCATCTGTCCGGCGGATTTCTGATTCAAAAACTTCTCTGCGTACATATTCTTCGGGCATGACTCACGCCTCCTTTCCTAGTGCATTGAAAGATAAACCGTAACGCCTATAGTAACGCCCGTTAATAAGAGGCCCATTATTGCGACACTTAATGTCATTGTCCAAACAAGATTGCCTAACTTGGTATTGATTGCTTTGATTTCGCCGCGCATTTCAGCTAAAGCCCCTTCGACTCGCGCCGTGTAAGCGTCAACTTTTG
>JAFSSV010000177.1 GCA_017450825.1 Synergistaceae bacterium | reverse complement strand
GGCTCGGGGACGAGGCGAATAATCGCGGCTACGGGCTTGAATGTTTTGTCGATTGTTCAGAAATTATTTTCGTTGAGGGATTCTCTTACGGCTTTGTTATCGACGGACGAAGAGAATTTGAACGCGAAGGCTTCGGCGTTGCTTGATGAGATAAAGACCATGAAGAGTCAAATTCAGGCTTCAAAGTTAAAAGCCTTGCTTGAAAACTCGGAGCGTTTTCTTGAGCGTGAGGAGATTGACGGAATTTTAATTCAAGTCGGGCGTTTTCAGGATATTCCTGCGAACATGCTGCGGGATATTGGCGACAAGGCGCGCGCAAGAGTTGAGCCCAATGTCGTAAGTCTTTCGGCGCTTAACACTGAAGATAAATCTTGCCAGCTTGTAGTAATGGCTTCGGACTCGGCTGTGGACAAGGGAATTAATGCCGGGCTTTTAGTTAAAGAGGCTTGCGCGATTTTAGGCGGCAAGGGCGGCGGAAGGAAGAATCTTGCTCAAGGCGGCGGCCGTGACGGAGATAAGCTCGAAGAGGCTTTGAAAAAAATTCATGAGCTTCTGAAGAGGCAATAGTCTTTGTTTTAGTTACACCCCCTCCGGTTTTAACTTAGGCACTTCACCTTTTGTTTTATAGCAAGCGCAGTTTATTTTCTATAAACCCCCTCCGGCCCTTCAGGCCACCTCCCCAAGGGGAGGCTTTGTGTAGCAGGAAGCTTAGCCTCCCTCGGGGGAGGGGAACCGCTTGCGGTGGTGGGGGTCTTTAAAGAGAGGGCCAGCTTGCGGCGGGGGGATTCTGGCGAGGGGGTTGTTTAAAAAAAATTTTTTATTGAGAAAGGAGAATAGAAATTGCCAGGGCTTGAAGCTACACAAAAAACCATCAAGCAGCTTTTAGGTGACAGCAAAGCGGATTTTCTTGTCCCTGAATATCAAAGGCAATATGCTTGGGAGAAGAAAGAGTGTCAAACTCTTTGGGATGATCTTTTAGAATTTGCATTCCCTCAAGGAGAAAATTTTAACTCAAAGACGAGCGAATATTTTTTAGGCTCGATTGTAACTTTTCATAATGACAACGATCAGCACGAAATTATTGACGGCCAGCAGCGGCTTACTACTTTAATGTTATTGCTGCGGGCGATTTACACGCGTTACGGGACGCATGACAGCCAAGCTGCACCGCTTAGCAAAGACATTGAGTCTTGTATCTGGAAAGCTGACGAGCTTGGAAATGTTGACAAGAACTCTTGCAAGCTGGAAACATTAGTCGCAACGGACGAATTAAAAGAAGAGTTTAAAGAAATTTTGCGTACAGGCGAAGCTCCCGACGATAAAAAGAGTCTTTACGCTGAAAATTACAGATTCTTTTTGAAACAAATTGACGACTTTCTACAAAAGAATGCCGGTTCGTTTGCTTACTTGCCCGCAAGAATTTTGAACAACTGTATCTTATTAACGGTGGACTCGTATTCAAGTGAGTCGGCTATGAGAATTTTCTCGACTCTTAATGACCGCGGTAGGCCGTTATCTGACTCGGATATTTTCAAGGCACAGCTCTATAAATATTACGATTCGCTTGGCCGCAAAGAAGAATTCCTTGAAAAATGGAAAGATCTCGAAGATTTATCGGCCCGTGTTTATACTCCGTTATATGGGACTCCTATGGACGAAGCCTTTACTCGTTACATGTATTACGAGAGGGCTAAACTGTCGATCAGGGGCGCTCAAATGGAGGCGTTGTTAAAATTTTACGCTAGAAATTCATATGCCCTTCTAAAGAACGAGAAGACTTTTGAAAACATAATCGACCTTGCAAAATTTTGGCATTCTGTTGTTCGACAAGACAGCGAAATATTTTCGGAACGAATTTTAAGAAGGCTTTTCGTCTTAAAATATGCACCAAATGAGACTTGGACAAATATTGTTTCGGTTTATTATCTCGCTAACCGGGACAGCGAGGGCAAACTGGACGAAGAAAAATTTTTTGCTTTCCTGAATAAAATTACGGCCTTCATATGGGGCTATACGTTTATTACTCCGGGCGTAAATGCGTTAAAGGGGCCAATATCTGATTATATGATTAATATCGTGAAGGGTGTTGAAGCTGGCTTTGACAGATATAAATTCGACAGCGCGATCCTTGAGACGGCAATTAATAATTATTCGTTTACGAACATGCGCCCGATTACAAAGTCAATGTTAGCATGGTGGGCTTTAAATTACAGCGGGCAGGCTTCGCTTGATATTAACAAGCCTTTTCAAATCGAACATATTTACGCAAAAAAACGCCAGGAATTTGAGAAGGGCCTTTCCAATCCCAAAAATCTTGAGTCGCTAGGCAATAAGTCTTTATTAGAAGACGGAATAAATATTCGCGCCTCTGATTATCACTTTGCCGACAAAATAAAATACTACACCGGCCAAGCTGGAAAGAAGAAGCAGCCGACTCAAATTCAAGAGCTTCTTGACCTGTCCAAGACTCATACAGACTTCGGCGAGTCTGATATAGTTCAGCGCAAGGCCCTAATGATTCAAAAATTCTTAGAGTATCTGAAGAACAATGACCTCATTAAATAATCCCGGCCGCGTATTGGCGCTTGACATTGGAACAGTTAGAATCGGCGCGGCGATTTCTGATCCCTCAAGAATAATCGCTCAGCCTTTGGGAGTCTGGCAAGCTGAAAATAATGAATGGCTCAAAAATTTTGAAGAGGCTTTAAAAAAATATGACCCTTCGTTAATAATTCTTGGCCTTCCTGTTCGGACTGACGGCAAAAAAAACGAGAAGGCCGAAAAAATCTTGGCACTTCTCGAAGACTTAAAAGCAAAATTTCCCGAAAGAAATTTCTCAACTCATGACGAACGCTTTACGACAGTTATAGCTCAACGCGCATTGCTTGAAGCTGATGTGTCACGTAAGGGCCGCAAAAAAGTTGTCGATAAAATCGCGGCGGTTTTGATTTTGCAGAGCTGGCTCGAAGAAAATCGGAGCTGAAAAAATTTTTATAGTAAGCATACTTAAAAAACTATACCCCCCCCACCGCAAGTTGGCCCTATTGTTTGAAAGCAACCCCCACCGCCGCAAGCGGTTTTTTGTCCGGCCCTCCACCGAGGTAGGCTAAGATTCTTGTGATACAAAGCCTCCCCTTGGGGAGGTGGCCAAAGGCCGGAGGGGGTTGTTAAAAAATAAGAGGTGCCTGGCCGAAGGTAAGGCGGAGGGGTTTTATAGAAAATAAACTGTGCTTGCTATACAAGGCCGGGATTTTTGCCCGGCGCTTTTTTATTTTCCTTCAATACAAAAATGATAAGAGCGGCTATCATCATAAGACGAACGATAATAATTTATAGTCACTGTGTCGCCGACCTTGTCGGAATATACGGCATAACGATAATGCTCGGAATTCCCAAGCCAATTTGCTGAAGAATAATATTCATTGAGATCCTGTTCAGTCATTAAAGACAGAGCAATCGCTTCAAATATTGCACGGCTGGAATTATTTTCAGCGTAGCCGGGATAGTCAAAACATACATACGGAGGCCCAAAGAATAATTCATCGTAATAGTCATCAACATAAACTTTATAAAGGCCGGATACTAAAGCAGTTCCACTTACCCCGCCTTCGTAAACTCCTTCGTAAGGAACTTCCTCCCAGTTATAACCCGTATAAACATTCGTAACTGAATAGTAAGCGCGCTTAATGGACGAGTCCGGTTCCCTTGGCATGTTCCGGATCGCGGCTTCCGCGCCGTCAAGTGACAGCACAAGCGCTAAGATAAAAATTAAAACCGCGGCAAAAAATTTTTTGATTGTCATTGCGGGCTTTCCTCCTGATTAAAAATTTTTTTCTTGGGAGTTTTTTAATTATATAGTGAACACAATTTAT
This sequence comes from Synergistaceae bacterium, assembly GCA_017450825.1. Lineage (GTDB taxonomy): Bacteria > Synergistota > Synergistia > Synergistales > Aminobacteriaceae > JAFUXM01. The sequence goes on along the minus strand of JAFSSV010000177.1, from coordinate 21,651 downwards.
TTTCTATAACGCCACTCCGCCTTTGTTTTAAGAGCCTTTCCTTTTTAACAACAACCCCTCCGGCCTCCCTTCGGTCGACCACCTCCCCTTACACAGGGGAGGCAAGGGACGTAGCTGGAATAGAAGAACTCCTTGCGCCCCAGCCGTCCCTGTAAGGGAAGGGCCGGACAAAAAACCGCTTGCGGTGGAAGGGTTGGGGGAGAGGGCCAGCTTGCTGTTCGCCAAGCCTTCGGCGTGCTGCGCGACCGGGTTATAGTTTTTTAAGTGTGCTTACTATACATGAGCATAAAAAAATACCCCCTCAAGTTTCGAGGGGGTACTGCATAAATTTTATTAGTTCAGCTTGAAGTCGTAATGCTTCGAATAATCTTCCTGAATGTTCAAGCGGAGTGTCTTGTTGGCCAAGTCATAAACTGAAGTGTGCCATGTATGCCAGAAGTTATTGGGGCTAACGTTCCTGTCGTGCAGCTTATAGGTATCAAAGCCGAGTTGCATAATCGCTTTGAAGTCCATAGGAGCGTTTGAGATTGTATGATTTCCTTCAGTGTATTCTGTGTACCAGAAAGGATTGGTATCAGCTTCATAAGCCTGTGTATATTTCACGCGCTCCATTAAGTGAGCCATTCCTTCAGCGGACTTTCCGCCCTCGTCGTAATGTTCTTTCAGGATTGCGTAACGCTCAACTCCGCAGGCGTGAGGCGTAAGAATCGGGAAGCCCTCATAGACTTTTCCGGCTACTTTCTGGCCTGACTGGGCTACATGCTTTGCGTAAGGAGTATTCGGCGCGTAATTGACATAAAAATTTGTCATAATATTCGCCGTGTCGTTTCTGGCAACAAGTTCGCCGTCAATACATTCGATTATATAAGTTTCCTTCTCGTCTGAAAGCATCCAGTGAAGCCCCCATGTACCATAACCGCCGTAAATGTCCATATTCTTTAAAAGCTCTACACCATGAGCGGCTGATTTCGCGTGGTCAAGGACGTAGCGGACGACTGAAACAGCATGAATGCGAGGCTTGCCGTAATTGGTTGAAAGCGATGTAGCAAAGTCAAGATCAACGGCCGGAGCAACGTTGCAATTAATAGCCACACCGTTTTCGTTAATACCGTCAAAAGTCAGGTTAGGCATTGCAAGCAGTTCAGCTTCTGAAACTTTGTCAACCGCATTGGATTTCAGCGTAAGAATTGTAGCAAGTCCTATGCTTGCATAACGTCCATCTTTTGCTGCTACTTTGATTACGAATTCAGGGACATCGGCATAATCAAGATCCAAGTTGCGGCCGTAGAAATTTCCGTTGCGTACAGCCGAGCAAGCGAAACCGGTTTTGACTTTTTCGCCCGTCGTTAAGTCAACGTTGTAGTCGGTGTATTCCATGTAGTACAGGTAATCGGCAAGCTTTTTCGGTGCGGTGAACGGGGCCGCGCAAGCACTAACGGCCAACGCTAGGACGAGAAGCAATGCTCCCAAAACGCGAGTTTGATATTTTGTTTTGTGTTGCATAATACTAAAACAATTCCTTTCAAATACAAAATGTTTTTCGATTATAGCACCCTTGTAAATTTATTTGCATGGACTGTAGCCGCATGAGAAACAATACTCACAGCCCGAAATCATTTCCAAGGGCGAGCCGCATTCCGGACAGATTAAAGACTTATCGTGAAGTCTTGCGTCTGTATTCTTGCGGTCGATTAATTTCTCAAGCAGCAGGGCTATAGCATCAGGGATCGAACGCGCTACATGGTCATCGTCGCTATTCAACATCCAATATTCTTTACCGCTCAAGCCCTTCAAAGTGTCAATGAAATTCTCAAGGCTGCAGCCCGAACGCAGGCCAATCGAAATTACACGCGACAAAGCTTCCGTCATTGCTTTGAGCTCAGAGCCGCTCTTGCCGACATTGATAAAAATCTCAAAGGGTTCTTTGCCGTCAAAGTTCAAAGTAACGTAGATACTTCCCCAAGGAGTCGTGTCTTTAATGGTCTTGCCAAAAACTACAAGCCCCGGACGTTCCTTCACGAGCTTTAATTTCTTGGGATCAGCCGCCGGCTTAGTATTAGTATTTTCGTTTTGTTTTTCTTTTTCGTTTTCCTTCGGGGACTCTTCCTTTTTAACTTCAATAGGCTGGAACGAACGCGAACCGTCACGATAAATCGTAATGCCCTTGCAGCCCAAGTTGTAACATTCCCTGTAGACTCTCCGAACATCTTCGACCGTCGCGGAGTTCGGAAGGTTGACGGTCTTGCTTATGCCGCTGTCGATTATCTGCGCGAATATCCCCGTAACGTTTACATGCTGCTGAGTAGAAATATCATAAGCCGTCACGTAAACAGGATCTGAAATATGACCGCCCGAAGCTCTGTATTCTTGTTGATGTTCCGGAGTCAAGAGCTTGTGCCAGAAGTCCCGGAACTCAAAGCCCGATCCGTCAGTCTTCATAATGCGTCTGTTCCATGACCAAGCGAAGTTCGGCTCAATTCCGGAGCTTGCGTCAAGCAGCATTGAGATCGAACCGGTCGGAGCGATTGAAAGCCTCCTTGAATTTCTCATGTTGCCTTCAAAGAGATTTTCAAGAATAAATCCAGCGTCTTGGAAATCAAATTTTTCCAGAGTGTTTATTAAAGTCGCCGGGATTTCTCCTTCTGACCTCATGAGGCCGAGAAGTTTCTGGAATTCGTCGTCGCTCTTGGGAAGCTCATAGCCTTCAAATAATTCTTTTACTAGGCCGTGTTCTTTGAAAGGTTTTTTGCCCGAGTCCGTAACTATCTTGACACTTGAGGCAAGCGCTGAATGAGCCATGACACCTCCGAGCTTTTTACAGAACGCGTTGAACTCGTCCGAGCCGTAAATTATTCCCTGCATTATCGAAGCGTCCGCAAGCCCCATGATCCCCAAGCCGACCGGGCGGATAGCTTTTGTCCGTTCGCCTATTTCTTCAAGAGGGTAGGAGCAAGCGTCAATCACCAAGTCAAGATAATAAATTGACCTGAAGACCTGCGCCGAAAATTCTTCCCAGTTAAATTTTTTATCAGGCCCGACGAACATTTCTACGTTAATAGAGCCTAAGTTGCAGCTCGTGAAGTTCGGGAGGGGCTGTTCGCCGCATGGATTAGTTGACTCGATATCCCATTCAGCGCCGCCGCGTTTAAGAATATTATCCTGCCTTGCACGGTCGATAAAAAAGACTCCGGGATCTCCGCGCTTCCATGCCGCCTCACAGATGTGATTCATTAAGTCTTTAGCTTTTACAGTTTTTACGACACTGTTATCGACTCTTGAATGTAATTCAAAATCTGAATCATCTTCGGCTGCACTCATGAGCTTGTCGGAAATCGCGACAGAAATATTAAAGTAAGATAATTTTCCGTCTTCGGTCTTGCAGTTTATGAAGTCGTAAATATCCGGGTGATCGTCGAACAACATTCCCATTAAAGCTGCGCGGCGCTTGCCTCCCTGAACGACTACTGCTCCCATAGTGTTCCAAGTTTCCATAAAAGACACGGGCCCGGAAGCTTTGCCGCCGGTGCCGCCTGCAATTTCTGAACTATGTTCGCGAAGGTGCCCGAAATTTCCGCCGACTCCTCCGCCGAACTTGCTGATTATGCTTGCGTTCTTGACGCTTTCAAAAATTCCCTCAATGCTGTCGGGAACAGTTATGACAAAACAGGCGAAGAGCTGCTGATTTTTTGTGCGGGAGTCATAGAGCTTTTTATAATCTTCAAAGCTCATAGCTTCGACATCTTTATAAATTATTTCGCTGAATTCCGGAACAACAGTAAGCCCGGCCCCCGCGCTGAAAAGGCAAGGTGAGTTAAATAAAAAGCGCCTGTTCAAAATATCATAAGCTATATTCTTCTCAAGCGTCCTTAACCATTCGACAGAGCTTGAGTAATTTACTTCGGCGCTCGTTACTGTTCGGGCGACACGGCGGACGAACTCAGAAAAATTATTTTCTTTTCTTACGGTCTTGAGTTCGCTGTCGTAACGCTGAACAAAATAACGCTGATCCAGGAGCCATAGCGCATTGTCTGATAAAGGCAACGGGTTCAGATCATGTATTTCTGAATTAAAGTAATTTTTAATATTATTTTCTCTTAGCTTCATATTCTGAATTTTCACTGTCCTTCCGTGAAAAAGTGCAAAAAAATTCCCCCAGACCTCAGATTTTGAGATCTGGAGGCGTTGGATTTTAATTCTTAATTATGGAACTTATGCTTCTTTAGTAAATTTTGATTTTACTTTTTAGATTCCTTGTTTGAATCGCCTGAATCTATAAAGCTGCGGCTGACTTTTATGAGCTTTGCCAAGAAACCTTCTTCGGCTTTGACGGACTCGTCTATCTCAAAATCGCATTTAACTATCTCGTCTTCTGTCATGCTCAGTGCGAATGAAGTTACTGAGAATTTTGCCGTGAGAACTTCTTCAACCGCGTCAAAAATTTCTCCGTAGCCTGAGAATTTTGCGATAGGTTCGGCGAATTTCATTACGCCGTTTTTCTCGTCAAGGATCCACGACTGCGCCCCGGCGAAGTCAAGCCACACAGATGTAATAGAATTTTCGCTCAAGAGATTTTCAAAAGCCGACTTGAAGCTTGGCTTGCTTGTGAGATTAGCCAGTTCTGCAAAATTTATATCGAGCGTGTCTTCCTTTGCTGATATTAAGCAAGGCACAGGACTGAGCGAAGAGTCAATCTGCAAAATTCCCTCTGAAACTTTTGAGAAGAGACGATTCTTTTCAAGAGCGGCGAAAATTTTTCCGGCTGCTCCTTTCTTTCCTGTCTGGGAAATATAGATAGCCGGGATCTTGAAGCTCTCATAGCCAACGCTGTCGCCAACACTGAAAGAGATTGTACCGTTAAATAAATCCATTAAAGTTTCTTCGGAAATACTAAATCTCTTTTGAATTTCTTTCGTAATAGTCTTGAAGGTATCTGCTGTAGTTTTATCAAGGCTAAGCGTCTGAATATTAAACGGGCTGCCGCAAGCAAACAGCGGCGATTCGATTCCGACAGGGGTAATATAACCGCCCTTGACAGCTTTTAAATTAATGACATCAAGATATTCCTTGTTGGCTGCTTCTCTGAAGTTAAAGGCCGTTGCCATTGAAAATTTCCCCGGGGTCCTGGCAAAAGCTGTTTCAATATTAAAAGGCTTATCAAAAAACTTGTGTACGTCGTCAGTAAAATCGGATTTCTTTCCTTTCTTACCGCTGTTAAGTTTTTGGGCCGCCTTCAAGTCAACATGGAAAAATAAAAAGTCCTTTGTATCGAATCTTCTAGGGATAAGGCTGAATAATCTTGCTGCTTGAATCTCAAGAGCCGTCTGAGCGTTTTTAATATCGCTGTCTGAAAGCCCTAACAAAATCATTCCGTCCTGAGCCTTAACGTACAAAACGTTATTGACTTTTAAAATATTATTGTCTGCCTTTTCGACTTTAACCGTAGTTTCGGCGAACGCGGCCAAGGGACTGTTATTTCCAAGCAATAACTTGACCATATCGGACGCGCTTGCAGTTCCTTCAGCTACGCGATTAACAACAGGATCTAATTCAGGCGCTACGGTGAAGGCCGCTTGAAAGAACGGCTGGATATTTTTGCCTTCAGGTTGAGAACCGATTAAAACTGCTCCGGATTTCAGAGGCGTATTCTCTGCGAAGGCGCTGACCATTTCAACGCCGCCCATGATCTCGTTTGACTCTTCAGAGGCAAGTATCAGCGGCATGAACGTATCAATATTTTCGCTCGAAACAAGCCACTTTAAAAAGCCTCCGATGTCGTTGAGCTTCATGACCGCATAGACAGAGTCGTCAGGGTATGTAGCGATAGCGTCCTCAACGTTTGCAGACCATGCAGCGCTGGCAAAAAACATTGCGCCCAATACGGCAAGAATTAAAAATCTTTTTGCCTTCATAAAAAAACTTCACTCCCTTTCGGAAATTTTTTTTAGCTTAATTTATTTTTTGAACTCTGAATAGATCTCAAGAAATGAACCGGGCTTTAATGACGCTCCGCCGACTAACGCGCCGTCGATGTCTTTCATTGATAATAATTCTTTAGCGTTTGAGCCTTTGACGCTTCCGCCGTAGAGAATTACTACCTTGGGATCGCCGATTAATTTTCTGCTCCACTCGCAGACTTCTTGAGCCTGTTCACTTGTTGCTGATTTGCCGGTGCCGATTGCCCAGACCGGTTCATAAGCATAAATAATTTTCGCGACTTCTTCGGGAGTAAGTCCGGCTATAGCGCTCTTAATTTGACGCTCCATGACCTTAAAAGTATTTCCGCTCTCGCGTTCTTCTAAAGTTTCGCCGTAGCAGAATACCGGAGTGATTCCTGCGTCAAGCAAAGCCTTAACTTTCTTGGCTATAAGCTCATCGCTTTCTCCGAAGATGTGACGGCGTTCACTGTGGCCAATTATTACATGGTCAACGCCGATTTCTTTTAACATTGGGATAGATACTTCGCCCGTGAAAGCTCCCTTAGCTTCGTAGTAAACATTCTGTGCTCCGAAGACAACGCCGCATTTCTTAGCGCCCTCGGCCAACGCCCAGAGTGAAGTAAACGGCGAGAAGACTCCGACTTCAAGGCCGGAATCATTTTTGAAGGGTTCATAGCAGCCTGCGAACTCGTCAAAGAATTTGCGAGTCTCTGCTGCTGTCATGTTCATTTTCCAGTTGCCGTATAAATAAATTTTCTTGCTCATGATTTTTTCTCCTGCTTGCCAAAAAATTAATTTACTCTGAAAGGTTCCATGCCGGGGAGCTTTTTGCCTTCGCAGTATTCAAGGCTTGCACCGCCGCCGGTCGAAACGTGAGAAACTTTATCGGCTGCTTTGAACTGTCTTACAGCGCTGGCTGTATCGCCGCCGCCTATAACGCTGATTGCTCCATGCTCTTGAGTCATTTTGGCTACGGCTTGAGCTAATTGATCTGTGCCGGCCGCGAATTTTGGATCTTCAAAGACTCCCATAGGGCCGTTCCATAAAATTGACTTTGCGCCTTCGAGCGCTGCGGAGAAAATTTTGACGGTCTCAGGGCCGATGTCCAAGCCCATTTTATCTGCGGGCATTGCGTCGCTTGATACGATTTCAGTATCTGAAGCGTCCATGCCGGAAGCGACAACGCTGTCAACGGGCAATAAAATTTTTACGCCCATCTCAGCTGCTTTTTTAAGAGTGTCGCGGGCAAAATCAAGGCGCTCTGAATCGCATAAAGATTTTCCGATCTCTTTGCCCTGTGCTTTAAGGAAAGTGTAGGCCATTCCGCCGCCGATTAAAATCGTTGTAGCCTTGTCTAATAAATTTCCTACTATTGCGATCTTGTCCGAAACTTTTGCGCCGCCCAAAATTAATACATAGGGCTTGGCCGGATTTTCGCTCACGGCTCCGAGCATTTCAGCTTCGCGGCCGAGTAAATCGCCGGCAAAAGATTCTTTAACGAAAGGAATTACGCCGCACGTTGAACAGTCGGCACGGTGGGAGGCGCTGAACGCGTCCATTACAAAAACGTCGAACGGGGCGGCCATTGCCTTTGAGAATTCGGGATCGTTCTTTTGTTCTTCGGGGTGGTAACGCGAATTTTCAAGCACAACAATTTCGCCGGGCTTCAATGCGTTTACGGCCGCGGCAACTTTCTCGCCTACGCAGTCATCAACAAAGATAACTTTCAAGCCGTAAGCCTTTTCAATATCAGGAACGATCTGTGAAATTGAGTAAGCGGGATCGACCTTTCCTTTCGGTCGTCCGAAGTGAGATACAAGAGCTACTTTAGCTTTTGCGTCAATGAGTTTTTTAAGTGTGCTCCAGTGAGCTCTGATTCTGGAGTCGTCAGTGACTTTGCCATTCTTGAAGGGGACGTTGAAATCAACGCGCATTAAAACTTTTTTGCCGGTTACTTCGGCGGGAGTGAATGTTTTGAGTTTCATGATAAAAAAAATTCCTCCGTGTGAAATTAATATTAAAAAATTTTTTTCGATAGGCGATATTTTACAGCATTATTTTTCCTTTGTCTTAGAAAATTATCTCTTCAATTTTGCGCCAGCGGTATTTCACAGTCGATTTACTTATAGGGGGATTTAATCTCGCCCCGAGCTCTTCAAGAGTGTCATCAGGGAATTTTAATCGAAGCTCGGCAACCTCTTTTAATTTTTGGGGAAGGGCCTTGCCTTCAAGCGACAAAAATTTTTTTGCAAGCCTGCTTTGTTCTCCGGCGGCCTTGACCGCCCGGGCAATGTTAGCGGCCTCGTAATTTCTTTCAACGTTGACTCGATTTCTAACTGAACGCAGCATGACTATCTCGTCAAAGCGCAAAGCTCCCAGCGGCATTCCGGCATTACATAAAAAAGTTGTAATGTCTTCGTGATTTCTTATAGTGAATTCGCTGCGGTGTTCGCTCCATGAAAGCCCGGTAAAGTTTAAAGCAGCCTTTGAGATCTCCGCGACTTGTTCGTCAGAAATTATCAGCGTCAAATAATATCCGGCCTTCGGGAAATAGAGTCCCCCGACGCTTCCCCAGAGTCCTTTGAGCCATGCCCAAGAGTTTCGAGAATTTTTAGGGAGCTTTAAATTTTTTACGGGGCAATGAATTTTTACATAAGGCTTTCGATTTTTTTGAGTTACAAGTGAAATCGCCGGGGTAAATTTTAATTTCTCAAAGTACGAACTCTTCGGCCAGATTTTCATGAGCCGCCGGGCAGTCCGAAGCCTGTTAGTAATAAACGTGAAGGGCGAATGATCTTTTCTCATACCCATTAAAATTCCGGAGCATTCGAGATCCGCCGCGGCCTTGGATTTTTTTTCAAACGTCAGCCACTCGTCCCAAAGTTCTCCGAGCCATAAATCTTTGTCCATGATTTTTAATTATAGCAAGCACAGTTTATTTTCTATAAACCCCCTCCGGCCTCCCTTCGGTCGACCACCTCCCCAAGGGGAGGCTTTGTGTCACAAGAATCTTAGCCTCCCTCGGGGGAAGGGAACCGCTTGCGGTGGTGGGGGTTATAGTTTTTTAAGTGTGCTTAGTATATAAGCCTAAAAAAATAGCCACCGAAAAATTTTCGATGGCTTTAATAATTTTTTCACGCTTCACGCGTAGAACTCAAAACTTTTTTTGCTCTTCACGTTTTGCCTTAATAAAGGGGCGTTGTTATTTTCGTTTCCGGATTTTTTCTCCGGGGCTTTGTCGTGTGTAAGTTCCAGAGTATCGCCGGAATTTTTTTTGCCTTTGTTCTCGCGTTCGTCGCGCTGATCGTTTTCGTTCTTGCGGTGGACTCGTTGAGCTTCGCTTGCGGCGACACTTGCCTGAACGGTCTGAACGACTCTTATTCCGTCCCTGATAATCTCCTGGCTTTGTCCAGTATCCTGAGCAGCGGCCAATGCGTTAGGGGCGTGGTGAGTGTTGGCCTCAACGTTTAAATTCGACATTAACATACTTACCGGCTGCATGGTTTTAAATCTTGCCTTTCTGATTAAGAATTAATAATTATTATAGCAAGCACAGTTTATTTTCTATAAAACCCCTCCGACCCTTCAGGCCACCTCCCTTTTTCTTTTAGCTACAACCCCTCCGCCTCATTTCATTCGGCACCTCCCCTTACACAGGGGAGGCAAGGTGTAAAGGGAATAACAGATGTCGAAGAACTCTCTCGTCCCCCCTGTGTAAGGGGGGATGTCAACTTGCTGACAGGGGGGTTACTTTATCAAAAGGCCAGCTTGCTTAGTATATAAATCAGCCGCCGAGTCTCCCGCCCATGTAGTCAAAAGGCACGAGGACGATAGCGCGCTTTTCATCGTCAGCAATGAAGGCCGTGAACTTGCAAGGCTCGTGAACGATATACGACAGTCCCCGGACAGAAATTATTACGCCGCCGTAACAAGTATCTTTGACTCTAACTATGCCTTTATCTTTCACAAGCTCCAACTGTTCGAGCAAGGCATCAAGTTCGGCCTGCATACTTTCGCGCGCGGCTTGAAGCTGAAATTTTACTTTAGTTAAGTTCATTAACATTCCGCGCTTTTTATCGTCGAGCTGTCCTGCGGCTTCGATTTTTTTGAGTAAGGCGAGATTGGGTTCAATGCGTTCGAGATTTTCGTCACAGCGTTTAATTTCTGTTGTAAAAACTTTTTTGCGTTCGAGCATTTCCGGCGGGAGGCCGACGACAACTTCTGTTTTAGTTCCCATTTCAGAGCCGAGAATATTACAAGACACTTCGAGGCCGGCTTCGATTTTTCCTCCGGCTATCTGTGAATGCTTGCCGCTCCCCAAGGCAATTACAGCCCTGTTAGCATATAAGTGACTATGTAACACGGCGTTCTTTGCCAAGATTGTTCCGCCTGATCTTATTGTCGCCTGATCTGCAAAGTTAAGGCTTACGTCACCGTTAGCTCTTAGAGTCCCTTTGCCCATGCCCCGGACTCCGCCGTGAACTATAACGACTCCCTGCGAGTCAATATCAGCGCCTTCGACAGGGCCAAATACTTCAATATTTCCTGCGGCTACAACGTGGAAGCCTTCGCGGACAGAACCATGAATCTTTACAGCGCCCGTGAAGTCGATGCTGCCGACTCCGAAGTCTATGTCTTTATGAATATCAAGCTCAGGCAAAACAACGAGGCGGCCCTTGTCATTTTTTAATTGACCTTCGGCCGTTGCGATTAATAAGAGCCTGTTATCTTCGTCGCGGGCGAGTCCTTCCCCGAAAGAGAACTCTACGTTCTTGACGGGCTTGGCCTTAACGACAGCGCCTGTAACGTCTATTCCGTTCTTGCCGTTTTCTAAAGGGTGCTTGATTGCTATTTCCTGTCCCGGGTGGACGGTTATTATAGTGCTCCGGCTCCAGAAATCTATTTTTTCATCGTCGCGGACTTCAAAAGGTTTATCGGGATCTTTTAATAATTCTATGTAAGCGTTCTTGCCTTCGATTGGCTTAACTCCTTCGGCTATGACCGTAGGCTCATTGGCAAGCTTGCGGGCAAGGAGGGCGCGTATAGCGTTTTCATTTATTCCGACTTTAACGCCGTGAGATTTCAAAGAGTCCAGGATTTCCTGTTCAGTAGGCCAAGGCAATGCAAAAAACGGCGGGTCTATTTCGACACTCGCCGTCATTTTATCTTTTGAAAGAGTAATAAGAATCTTTGCGGGCTTTTCAAACGCCGGATTACGCGCGCAGATTTTACAGGTTTCTCCGTCGGCTAGAAATTTTCTCACGGCCTTGAAGTCATAACGAATTATTCCGTACTCTTTTAAATACGCGTAAACGTCATTTTCTTTGAAGTCTCTGTCATAGCAAGATAAATATATTCCGTCGGGTCTGGCCTCAAGAGAAAAAATATCTTTCTCAAACATAACTCCTCACTCCCCCTTCTTTTAAAAATTTTTAATTAATAAAATTGCTCGTTTACATGTTCATTTTTTGTTTCATTATTACTCTTAGAAGTGAAAGAGCGTGACCGTGAATTTGACTCACACGGCTTTCGGTAACGCCCATAACTTTTCCGATTTCTTTTAAATTAAGACCTTCATAATAATATAAACTTAACATAGTTCTTTCGCGATCGGGAAGTTCGGAAAGCGCGTCGATCAGCTCCTGCTTTTCGCTTTCATCGTCGAGTATTTCGGCTATTCCAGGAGTCTCGTCGGCAAGAGTCGCTTCGACTGAAATTTCTCCGTCATCGAGCGGCGTTGTATCATCAAGGGAAGTTATATAGCCGCGCCCTGCCAAGTCTTGAATCTCGTAATACTCGTCCTCGTTCACGCCCATTTCAGCCATGACTAATTCGTCTTTGACTTCGCCATGATCCTGAAAAATTTTTTCCATTGCCCTGTTTAGCTTCTGGACTTTTTCACGGGCCGAACGTGAAAACCAATCGCATTTTCTAAGCTCGTCAAGAATTGCGCCGCGTATTCTCGGAATAGCATATGTTTGAAATACAAAGCCCTTTGAAGGGTCAAATTTATCAATCGCATCAAGCAGGCCAAAAATTCCAAAACTCAAAATATCTTCGTAGTCCAAACCTTGCGGAGGCGTTACGGCCATCCGGCTGACTACATATTTTATTAACGGAAGATATTTCATTACGATTTCATCGCGGCCTTGTCCGGTACGCGCATATTCTTCCCATAATTTTTTTTCGTCATCTGAAGTCATTTTTCTACCTCCTTCACGGGGGCGCTTTATATTTCTGAAATTCCTTTGCCGAGAGTCTTTACTTTGAGCAGCCAGTTACTTGTAGAAAATTCTATAGTACGTCCTTTATTGCCGCCCGTGTCAGACGCTACGAGGGCAATACCCATCTTGGCAAGCTTTAACTTTGTTTCTTTTACATTCTTGGCCCCAACGGTAAGGAATTCAGCGCTTGAACCGGGCAACGAAAACATTTGAGCGCCGCCGGCGATCTTAGCTTTTATTCGTGGACGGGTTGCGCCTTTCTTCAGCATTTCTTCTATTAAGGCTGGCACGGCCGTATCTGCGAACTTGCCAACTTTTTCGGAGCCTTTCAAGCCTCGTGAGTCCGGGAGCATTATATGAGCCATTCCCGCGACTTTCGCGAACGAGTCAAAAACGACAAGGCCGATACAAGAACCAAGCCCAAGGGTTACGAGTTTAACCGGTGCCGGAACTACCATTAAGTCTGCCATTCCTAAAACTATTGTACTTTCTGCCATTCACTTCACATCACTTTCAGCCTTGTTAATAAAAGTTCAAGGGCATCTGGATCGGGAATTAAAATTATATGACCGGAAATCTTGCGCCCGGCATCAAGGCCCTCGACTCTAAGCTCGGTATTGACAAGCAGAGCCGTTTCGCCCATCTGGCCATATATAGACGCTACGACATCAAGTATAGAGCTTAACATATCGTGCGCTACGCCGGGCACGCTTATTTGATGATGAGTCCCGACTAAAAGATTTATTGCGTTCAGGAAGGAGCTTAAAACTATATTGCCCACTTCGCTGAGCGCGCTGTCTTTCATTTCTTCGGGAATTTCATTTACAGGGATATATGTCCCGAACTGCTGCTTTAAAAGCAATTCGACCATTAAATCAGCGTCGTCTTCGTTCTGAATAAAGATCAGGCTGCAGCCAAAGCCGCCCGTAGAACGAACAAATACAGCTCCTACAATTTGCATGGGATCCCCGTAATGTTCGCCAAGCTCGTAAATCGAAACAAGCTCAACCTTGGGCACGTCCATTTGAATCATTCGGGATAACAAACCCGAAAGAGCTGTAGCTGCATTGCCTGTCCCTATGTTGCCAACCTCGCGGATCGCGTCAAGCTGCAGAGCGTTGAACAACTCTATATCAGCCATCAGACCTTACCCCTTCGTTGAATAAAAAGACGCAACGTCCAAAATCAAAGCGACGTTACCATCTCCAAGAATCGTACCGCCTGTTATGCCGTCAATCTTGGCCAGGAATTTTCCAAGAGATTTAATAACTATTTCCTGCTGGCCTATCAACTGGCTTACTATAAATCCGATTTTATTTTTACCGATCTTCACGACTACAACCGGATATTCGTCTCTGTCCTGTTCAAGATCTTCAGTGCCTAAAATATTTCCGAGAACGTTAAGCGAAAGAACTTCGCCGCGCAATAAAGTCGTCGGTTCGCCGTGGACTGTCTTAATATCTTCCTTGCGTACCATGATAGTTTCTTCAACGTTTTCAAGCGAGATCGCGTAAGTTTCTTCGCCAACCTTTATTAAAAGTGAAAGAACTATAGCAAGCGTCAAAGGCAGTCTGATAAAAACATGAGTACCTTCGTTTTTCTTGCTGACTAAATCAAATTGGCCGCCTAACTGTTCGACTTTAGTTTTAACTGCGTCCATTCCGACTCCGCGTCCGCTCAAGTCTGTTATCTGCTTGGCCATGCTGAAGCCGGGGAGAAGAACAATTTGAGTCGCTTCGTCGTCGCTCATGATTGCAGCGCGTTCAGCGTCAATTATGCCGCGTTCGATAGCTTTCTTTTTAACTTTCTCGGGGTCTATGCCTGCTCCGTCGTCTGAAACTTCGATAACAACGCCGGAACCTTCCTGATAAGCCGCGATTTTTAAAATTCCTTTTTCGGGCTTGCCGAGGGCTTTGCGTTCTTCGGGGTGTTCAATGCCGTGATCCATTGAGTTACGAATCAAGTGAACCATAGGATCGCCGATCTCGTCGATAACAGTACGGTCAAGTTCGGTGTCTTCGCCTTCGAGTACAAGTTCTACGTTTTTATTTAACTGCTTGCAAAGATCCCTTATTAAGCGCGGGAATCTGTCAAACGTAAACGACACGGGCACCATTCTTAATTTCGTAACGAGTTCTTGAATGTCGCCGGAAATTCTCCCGAGCTGTGAAAGAGTTTCATCAAACTGTCTTAGCCTTGCTTCCTGAACTAATCTTTCAATGCGGGCACGGGAAATCACAAGCTCACCTACAAGATTCATGAGCTTGTCTAAGCGGCCTATGTCGACTCTTACTGTTTGAGTTCCTTTTTTAGCGCTGTCCTTCTTGGCCGGAGCCGCAGGCTTAGGAGCTTCAGCCGCAGGAACTGGAGCTGCTGCTTGAGCCGGGGCTTCTGCTGCCGGAGCGGGTGCTGCTGCTGGAGCGGGTGCCGCCTGAACTTCATCGGCTTTTACTTCGACTACTTCTGCTGTGGCAACATCGCCGATTTTTTCTATAGTAGTTTTGACTTCTTCGGGCGAAGCCGGAGTAGCTACGTAAATAGTAAAGTCAAAATCAAATTCTTCTTTTTCAAGGGCTTCGGTTGAGGGTTCAGCCCTGTAGATTTCGCCCATCTCTTCGAGCCTGTTCACGACCATATAAGCCCGCGCCGCTTTCAATAAGCAGCTTTGACTCAAAGTAACATGAACGCTGTAAGCATTCGAGCCTTCCTCGTTGGCTTTCTTGGCCCATTCAGCGTCCTGTGAAGAAACGCCGCCGCCGGCCGGAGCTTCTTGCGCTGCAGCCTGTGCAGGAGCTTGAGCCGCCGCAGGAGCCGGAGCTTCATTTCTAAGCTGGCTTACCATATCTGAAACGTCAATATGAGCGTCATTGCCGCCGCCTCTGATAGTGTCTGCCATTTCCTGTAAAGTATCGAGGCCCTTGAATAACAAGTTCATATCATTTTCAGTTAATGGCCGTGTGCCTTTTCTGGCCGCGTCGAGTCTGTCCTCCATAGCGTGAGTAAGGCCCATCATGTTAGTAAAGCCCATAGTCCCGGCCATGCCTTTAAGAGTATGTGCCGCTCTGAAAATTTCGTTTATTACGTCCATATCGACCATATTTTTTTCAAGAGCAAGCAGAAAATCATCGAGCCTTTGTACGTTGTCGTCAGTTTCATCAAGGAAAGCTCCAAGATACTGACTCATATCCATATCTGCCAAGATATTTTTTCCCCCTTAAAATTTATCCCTTTACTATTCTTACCATTGCGTCAGGGATCTCATTCAATGGCAGAACTTCGTCAACTATTCCCGCGTCAACGGCCGCCTTTGGCATTCCGTAGACAACGCAGGTTTTCTGGCTTTCAGCTATGACATAAGCGCCCCGCTTTTTCATAGGGATCGCTCCGTCTGTACCGTCGCGGCCCATGCCGGTTAATATTACTACTAAAACATTGCCGCCGTATTCGTCGCATACACTCTGGAACATTACATTCGCAGCGGGCTTGACCGATAAAACGGGAGGCGCGTCAGAAAGAGAACAGACCGCAGCTCCGGCCCTTCGCTTGATTACTAAATGACTTCCGCCCGGAGCAATGACAGCCCGGCCCGGTTTCAGCGTTAGCCCGTCAAAGCCTTCGACTACTTCAATCTGTGAAGAGTCGTTTAATCTCTTAGCGAACGAGCCTGTAAATTCTTTGGGCATATGCTGAGTAATTACAATAGGTACAGGAAAATTTTTGGGAAGCTTTGGCATTAATTCGCTTAAAGCCATTGGGCCGCCGGTTGAAGACGCTATAGCTACAATATCCCTTCGGCCGGTGCTTATAGGCGGAGCCATTCGCCTGAACTCCGGAGCTTGAGGCAAAGTCCTCGCAGGCGCAGAGAATCCGCCGCCGAAACGAGTTCTTAATCGCGCCGTACTTGCTGCAATAACTTTTTCGATTAATTCCTGTCCTATGTCTTTAATATTTAAAGAAATTGTCCCCGAAGGCTTGCCTATAAAATCAACACAGCCAAGCGCAAGGGCTTTCAAAGTCGTATCCGCTCCGCTTTGTGTCAAAGAACTTACCATTACAACAGGAAGGGGATTAGATTTCATGATCTCTTCAAGAGCTTTAAGGCCGTCCATGTTCGGCATCTCTACGTCCATTGTAACTACATGAGGCTTCAAAGATCTTATCTGAACGAGAGCGTCTTTGCCGTCACGAGCTGTCCCTACGACTTCGAGGCGCGAATCAGATTTAAGAATATCGCTTATGAACTGCCGCATTAAAGCGCTGTCGTCTACTACTAATACCCGTATTTTGTCCTGTGCCATTCCTCACTCCTCTTTTCTAATCGCTCATTAATTTTTTTATTCATTCAATTTAATATTATATCTTTAAAATTATTTTCAGCGTTTTATTTTTTTTCTTCAGCAAAGATTGAATTAGCGAGCCGCCGTAAAAATCCTCCCATTCCTGCAGAATTTTCCGGGAGTTCTTCGCGTTCTATATTTGCTCCTTCGCAGATCCTTAAAATTTCGCCGGCTAAATTTCTCACGCATATTCCGGCGTTAGAGTCCGGAGCTGTACGATAAAAAATCCTGCAATTTCTAACAGATCTTATTATAGTGTCGTCCTTCAAAACATAGCCGAGATACATCGGAGCGTTGCCTAAAAATTGCATTGAGGCCAGCCTTATTCTTTCGGCAACGTCGGCGGCTTCCTTGCTGCTCGTCACCATGTTGACCACGAGCATAAGCCCTGCCCCTCCGCCTGCGCCTCCCCAAGCCGCGGCCCCTAGAGATTTTATAACGCCGTAAGCGTCTCTTATGCTCGTTGGCTCTGGAGTCGTTATCAACAACGTCGCTTCAGAGGCATAAGCAAAGCTAAGCGCGCCCTTATGAATTCCTGCGCCCGCATCCATGATTACATAGTCAGCCGTTTCGTCAAGCCCGGACAGCGAAGCGAATAAATGGCCTAACTCGTTCTCGTCCATATCGGCTATTTCTTTCAAGCCTGCACCGCCGGGAAGCAAGGCAACCGATCCGCCTTCACGTTCAGCCCGGCCCGAGACTCTGAAATGCACAAGGACTTCGGGCAAACTTCGAGCGCCGTCAATTAAATGCGATATGTTCCATTTTGCGCTGCGTACTCCGCAAAGAATATCAAGATTGGCCATGCCTAAATCAGCGTCTATTAAAACAACGCGCTTTCCAAAATCCGCAAGAGCAAACGAAAGGGCCGCAGAAATATTGCTCTTTCCGACTCCGCCCTTACCGCTTAAAACTGAAAGCGTATGAAGTTTAGGGGGCGTTCTGTTTCTATCTTTCTCTACCATAATTTTTCTTAAATCTCCCGCCTGATCCGGCTCATAGGAATTTCTATAATTAAGCGGCATTTCTATTAACGCTTCCGTTCTTTTTCAATCTCCATGGACTCCATGAGAAATTTCGCGATACGAATCCCTTCGGCCGTTTCAATATCTAAAGGAACTTTCTGTCCAATCGTAAGAAACGAAACAGGACAGCCCATGACTTGCTGAATATTAAATATAGCGCCGCATGAAAGAGTCTCGTCCAACTTAGTAAATAATAAATGCGAAACCGGAATATCCGGTATGTTTTCTACTACGTCGAGCATGTCTCTATATTTCATGTTTGCTGCAAGTACAAGATGAACGGCATCAGGTTTAAAAGCGTTATAAAGATCTACATACATGCCCATACTTTTTTTATCGCGCTGAGAACGCCCGGCAGTGTCCAAGAAAATAAAGTCGGTGTCCTCGTGCCCGTCAATTTTGCTTTGCATAGCATCAGTATTAAAAATTACTTCAACGGGGATAGCAAGAATTTTTCCGTAAGTCTTTAACTGTTCGACCGCCGCTATTCTATAAGTATCACTCGTTAAAAGCAAAACTTTTTGATGATCCCATATAGATTTTATCGCCGCAAGCTTGGCTATCGTCGTAGTCTTGCCGACTCCGGTAGGCCCTATCAACATTATGCGCCGGCCTCCCATAGCGTCGCCTCCGTTGTCCCCTGCACAGTGAATTCGAGTCGCAAGCCATTTAGTAAAGCTTATTTTTCTGTTACGGTCTTTGGCTTTCATAATAGAATAATCAGCTAATAATTTTCTGATATATTTTTCGTCAACTTCGGACTCTCTTAGCTTTTCTTCTATTTCAGCATGTTCATAATTTTGAATAACGCCCGTTTGAAATCCCCCGTTACGACTCGAAGCCGGGGCGGCGTTGGCGTTCATGTTCATATTCTCAACGGCCGTTAAACGCTGTAATAAAAAATCTATTCGATCGGCCAAAGCTCCGACTTGTTCGCGTAAAATTTTCGCGTCATCGCCCGAAATATTGCTTGAACTCTGAACGGGCTGCACTGGTTGGGAGGAAGGAGGCGGAGGAGCTTGCTGAACTTGAGGAGCTTGAGGCACAGGGATCGGCGAAACCGGAGGCGCTGGCTTTGTAGTAAGGCCATAAGCATTTCTAAGACCTTCCGGAGAAATTTTTATGTTTTCTGTTATGTAACCTTCGCCGCCAAGTTCAGAAGAAGGAGCAGGCATTGTTTCAGGAGTCGGAGCGGCCGGGGCCATAGTTCCGCGCTCTTTGAATTCTAAAAGCTTCTGGAAGGCTATAAGATTTTCGCGCCTCGTGTCATCGTCCATGCTTGAAATACTTGACGAAGCTCCCGTCATATTATTTTGTTTACGGGGCTGAGGCTGTCTTGGCTCATCGTCCTCAAGAATTCCGGCCGTAACACGCAAGACTGAACGCTGAAAGAGGCCAAGGACTCCTCCTTCCTTGACGAGTTGACTCGATAATATGACAGCGTCACGGCCAAGCCTTTCTGATGCTAAACGTATAGCTTCCGCGTCGTCCTTCGCTGTAAAAGTTATTGTATTTGTAACACGCATTTTATTTCAATTCTTGATTAATTTTTATTCGACCATTCCGGCTGTTCTTATTTGAACGCCGTGAACTATCTCATTATACGACACCACAAAAATATTTGATATTGAGCCCTCTATCAAGCGCCTCACTATGAGTCTTACGTCCGGATGAACTAACAAGACCGGCGGAAGATTCTTCGCGATTAATTCTTCCATTGCCTTTGAAATTGCCGCAATCATTTTTTGAACTTCCCGGGGATCTAAATTCAATTGCCAGCCGCGAGTCAAATCGCCGTCAACTCCGGCCATGATTTTCTGCTCCCAGTTTGGCGACAGGGTGAACGCAGTTATTACTCCGTCAGTGCCCTGAATTTTTATTGAGATCAAACGCGACAGAGACTCCCTTGCCCGTTCGGTTAAGAAGTCAACGCTCCGTGACATTTTCCCGTAGTCTGCAAGCGCCTCAAAAATCGTAACGAGATCTCTAATAGGGATCTGTTCGCGTATTAAATTCTGCAAGACCTTTTGAATCTCTCCGAGAGTCAACGAAGCAAGCAGCTCACTTACAACCGCAGGAGCTGACTCCTTGACCATATCCGTTAATTTCTGGACTTCCTGACGGGTTAATAATTCAGCGCCGTTCTTGCGGATTACTTCTGACAAATGCGTCGCAAGAACAGACGGAGCATCAACGACCGTATAGCCCATAGCTTCGGCCTTGTCGCGCAAGTCCGGAGAAATCCAGAGGGCCGGGAGTCCGAAGGCCGGTTCTTTAGTAGGAACGCCGATTAAATCTTCTTCAGCTCCGCCGGTGTTCATTGCCAGATAATGATCGGGCAACAATTCCCCGCGCCCTGCTTCAGCGCCTTTGACGCGCAAAATATATTCAGTGGGTTTAATTTGAATGTTATCACGGATTCTTATTGACGGAACTACGATGCCCATTTCAAGGGCCATTTGTTTTCTGATTGTGCCTATACGGTCAAGCATATCGCCGCCCTGTGCCGGATCCATTAAAGGGATTATCGCGTAACCTATTTCAGCTTCCATTGGTTCAACGGTCAAGAGCTTCAAAACATCGTCTGGAGATACCGGCCCGGCCTTGGGCTGTTCTTCTGCCGGAGCGGATCCTGCTGTTCCGGTTGCTGCGGCTCCTACTCCTGCACCTTGAGCAGCTCCTCCTGTTCCTCCGGGGGCTGAAGCTGCGGCCTGTTCTTCGGCTGTGATAGCCTGAACGTTTGCTTCACGGCTTACGGTGTAGCCAAGCGCTCCCATTAAAATTGAAAGCGTTACAAAAGGAACTGTCGGCAAGCCCGGCATGACTCCCAATGACATTAACATTCCCGAAGCAATATATAAAGGTCTTGGATAACGAGTGAAAGAATTTATGAGATCCGGGCCAAGTTCCGAAGAGGCCGCCGCCCTCGTGACTATTACGCCCATAGCCGTTGACATTAAGAGCGCGGGAATCTGTCCAACGAGTCCATCGCCTACGGTTAAGAGGCTGTAATGAGCTGCTGCTCCGGCCGCGTCCATTCCGCGCATGAAAATTCCGATTGAAAGTCCGCCGATTATATTAATAGTAGTAATTATTAATCCGGCAATCGCGTCCCCCTTAACAAATTTCGAAGCACCGTCCATAGCTCCGTAGAAATCTGCTTCGCGCTGAATGTCCTGTCTTCGCTGCTTAGCTCCCTGCTCGTCAATAAGCCCGGAATTTAAATCAGCGTCTATTGACATCTGCTTTCCGGGCATAGCGTCAAGGGTGAAACGGGCGGCGACCTCTGCGACTCGTTCAGCGCCTTTAGTAATAACTAACATTTGAATTATTACGAGTATCAGGAACATAATTATTCCGACGACATAATTTCCTCCGACAACAAAATTTCCGAAGGCGTTTATTAATTCGCCGGCGTTGCCGTAAAGTAAAATTAATCTCGTTGTCGAAACGTTAAGCGACAATCTGAACAGCGTAGAAATTAACAAGAGCGTCGGAAAAATTGAGAGGTCTAGTGCCCGCTTAACATAAAAAGTCACGAGGAGCGTAACGACTCCAAGCGTTATGTTCATAGCAAGCAAAATATCTATAAGCCATGTCGGAAGGGGAACGACCATCATTATAATTATGAGTACCATTAACAAAGCTACGCCGATATCGGAATAGCTTTGAACTTTTTTCCTCATTGAGCCTACGCTTGCGGTGCCCACAGCTTCAGGCAAAATTATTTCCCCCGATCTATCTTACGTGAATTTTTCCAAGAATTCTAAAACCTCATTATTTTATAATTAAAATTCTTTGAAATCAAAAACGAATTCAACTTGTTCAAGACCTTCGCAACCCCTTCGCCTTCGCTTTACTCAGGCACCTCCCCTTTTTTTAACATTAACCCCTCCGGTTCGCTTCGTTCACCACCTCCCCTTTCAGGGGAGGCGAGGGACGTAGCCAGAATAGAAGGACTCCTTGCGCCCCCTGTTAAGGGGGAGAGGGCCACGAAGTGGCGAGGGGGTTATCTCTAAAAAATTTTTTTTAATCACAACCCCTCCGACCTCCTTTCGGAGCCTTCGGCGTGCTACGCGACCGGCCACCTCCCTTTTTTTTTAATTTAACCCCTCCGCCTCCTTTCAGT
>JAFSSV010000176.1 GCA_017450825.1 Synergistaceae bacterium | reverse complement strand
TTTCAGTCGGCCACCTCCCTTTTTTAATGACAACCCCTCCGACCTCCTTTCAGTCGGCCACCTCCCTTTTTTAATGACAACCCCTCCGACCTCACTTCGTTCAGCCACCTCCCCTTCTCTTCTAACTACAACCCCTCCGGCCTCACTTCGTTCTGCCACCTCCCCTTTCAGGGGAGGCAAGAGTGTAGACAGAATAGGCTATCTCGAAGAACTCCTTGCGCCCCCTGTTAAGGGGGAGAGGGCCAGCTTGCTGGCGAGGGGGTTATCTTCTAAACAAGAGGGCCAGCTTGCTGGCGAGGGGGTTATCTCTAAAATAATTTGACAAAAAAATAAATTTTGGTATCATACTCCGCGTTTTGAGGTTGTTACTTTTGTTAAGAGTTAAAACTCAAAATAAAAGAAAGGGTGGTTAGTTCAGAGGTAGAACGCTTCCTTGACACGGAAGAGGTCAGAAGTTCGATTCTTCTATCACCCACCAGCACACACGATTCATACCCTATAAAATAAATTTAACGGCTCGTTTTCACGGCGAGTCGTTTTAAGTTTTTTGTGAGAAAAAATTTTATAGCTTGACAAAATTTTGCTGTGCCTTTAAAATCTCCCCTCCAGAAACATGAATTTTTCAGGAGGTGTATTTTTATGGCCAGACAAATGGTATACGGTATTAACGACAGACCCCCTTTACTTATTACTCTTCTATCAGGGGCACAACACGTACTAACGCTTTTCGGTTCGACAACATTAGTTCCTTTAATATTTGGCCCAGCAATGGGAATGGACGCGCTACAAATTGCTTCGTTAATATCCTGTGTTTATTTTGGAATGGGCGTAGCAACATTAATTCAGACAAGTAAAAAGCTCGGTTCTGGACTTCCAATAGTTCAAGGATCGAGCTTTTCTTTTATCCCTTCGGTTATGACGGTCATAGCGCTTTATAAGGCTTCCGGGCCTGAAACAGTAATGCAGTACATGGGCGGAGGATTAATAGCCGGAGGTCTTATTCTTTCAGCTATAGGCTATACGAGAATCGTGGGCGTGATTCGCAAAGTCATAACGCCCGTAGTAATCGGCCCTGTAATAATGGCGATAGGCTTTTCGCTCGCTGGAACGGCAGTACAGGGCAACGCAGCAAATTATTGGCCGGCTTCTCTTGCGGTTGTCGTTTTGATTTTCTTGTTCAGCTTGGTATTAAAAAATAAGTACATAAATATTTTCGCGATACTCTTAGCAATCGTTATAACTTATTGCGTATGTCTTTTCTTATCACAGAACGGAACGTTCGGGCCTGATCATCCGGCCTATATAAATCTTGCCCGTATAGACGAAGCCCCTTGGCTTAGAGATTTAAAAACTGTAATTATTCCATGGGGAGCGCCGAAATTCAGCCTTATGGCATTCGCGGCTCTTCTTGCGGGATTTTTCGCTACCATGATCGAGTCGATCGGAGATTATCATTCAGTGTCTTACGCGTCAGGAGTCGAAGACCCCGACTCAGAAACTATAAGCCGCGGCATAGGAGCTGAGGGACTCTGCTGCGCTCTTTCCGGTGTCTTTGGATCGGTCGGCACTACTTCTTATACTGAAAATATCGGGCTTATAGGTCTAACCGGAGTCGCTTCACGCGTTGTCGTAAGAACCGGAGCAGTAATATTAATTCTCATGAGCTTCATAGGTAAGTTGAGCGCTCTTATAGCGACAATGCCTTCGCCTATAATCGGCGGAGCTTATATAGCTTTGTTCGGAACGATCGGAGCAATGGGCATTCAGGTTTTAATGCGCGCTGATATGTCAAGCCAGAGAAATATTTTAATAGTAGGCTTTGCGTTCTTGATGGCCCTTGGCCTTCCCGGATGGGTTGAAGCTAATCAGGCTTTGTTCATGAACCCCGAAAGCTCGCAGTTAATGCAGACCATAGGCGGAATGGTCTGGGCGGTATTGAAAACTCCGATGGCCGTTGCCGGACTCTGCGCCGCGATTTTTGACTCGCTTATCCCCGGAACAGACGAGGAACGCGGCATAAGCAAGAAGTAACGTATAAGTAATAGAAGAAAGCACAGTAACCCCCCTTCGACCTCCCTTTTTTCTTCGCCTCTCCTTTTAAAAAATTAACCCCTCCGGTTCGCTTCGCTCACCACCTCCCCTTTCAGGGGAGGCAAGGGGGGTAAAGGGAATAAAGTATCTTGAAAGACTCTCTCGTCCCTCCTGAAAGGGGGGATGTCAGCTTGCTGACAGGGGGGTTGCTTCCAAAAGAGGGCTAACAGAAGAAAGAAATAAAAAAGCCTCCCTGTGAAAAGGGGGGCTTAATTTTTTATGAGTTCTTAAAAAAAAATAACCGCCCTGAGGCGGAGGAGTCACAATGAAAAAATCTTTACTGGTGGGCCCACCTGGACTCGAACCAGGAACCTTCCGGTTATGAGCCGGTGGCTCTAACCACTTGAGCTATGGGCCCGAACAACGTGAGAATTTTACACGACTGTTCATTTTGCGTCAAGTCTAAAAAATAAATCGGCGATTTTTGAAATATATATTATAATTTGCTCAAGACCACACCATTTTCTTAAAACAATTTTTATTATCATGAAAGGAAGTACTAAGACAATGAAAGAATTCAAGTACGTCATCACCGATCCAGTAGGTATTCACGCGCGCCCGGCAGGTTTGCTTGTCAAAGAGGCCAAGAACTTCAAGAGCACCGCAACTTTCATCAAAGGCGACAAGAGCGCTAAAGCAACTTCTCTCATGAAACTCATGGGAATGGGAATTGTTCAGGGCGATGAAGTCACCGTCCGTGTCGAGGGGGAAGATGAAGAAGCCTGCGCCGCCGCGATTGAAAAGTTTCTCAAGGAGAATTTTTAATGCAGCGAGTCTTTAAAGGCATTAAGATCGTAAACGGCATAGCGATCGGAAAAATCAAGCTTTACAAACCGGCCGTTTACGAGATTAACGAAGAACTTGTGAGCGACATAGCCGCAGAGCTTGAAAAATTCGAGGCCGCCCGTCTGAAAGTTCAAGAGGATCAAAACGCCCTCTATGAAAAAGAAATGGCCGCCGGACACAAAGACACCGCAGGAATTTTTGAAGCTCATGCAATGATGCTCGATGACGAAGACTTAATCGACGCTTGCAAGGAAGTTATGGCCGAAGGTCATTCAGCAGAGTACGCCGTACGGGAAAGCTTTGATGCCGCCGCTGAAATGTTCAGCAATATGGAAGACGAATATTTCAAGGCCCGCAGCGCTGACGTAATCGACTTGAAAAATTCAATGCTTGATATTTTATTCGAGGCCGATACTGAAAGTTTACAGGGCACCGAGCCGGCGATTCTTGTAGCTGAAGATCTCGCCCCGTCCGAAACTGTCAAGCTTGATAAATCTTTGCTGCTCGGACTCGTAACGCGTCTTGGAAGTTCTAATAGTCATACGGCTATACTTGCCCGCAGCATGAACTGGCCGACGCTTATTCAATGCCCTGATATTTCTGACGATTGGGACGGAAAATTCGCGATACTTGACGGCTATAACTCTTGTATCTATATCGAGCCGGAGCAGTCTGTAATTGACGAGCTTTCAGCAAAGCAGCAGGCCGATATTGAAAAGGAAGCCAAGCTTCAAGAACTCAAAGGCCAGCCGACTGTTACGAAGGACGGCAAAAAAGTCCGCCTCTATGCCAACATTGGAGGCCCGAAAGATATTCATGCCGTTATAGAAAATGACGCGGAAGGCGTTGGGCTTTTCAGGTCGGAATTTGTTTACTTGAACAGCAAGACAGACCCGAGCGAAGACGTTCAGTTTGACGCTTATAAAAAAGTTCTCGAAGCCCTTGCTCCCCGTTTAGTCGTAATTAGAACTTGCGACATCGGAGCAGATAAGACTATCGACTACATGGATCTTGACAAGGAAGAAAATCCCGCGTTAGGGTTCAGGGCCGTTAGAATTTGTTTAACCCGCAAGGACTTTTTCAAGCGACAGTTACGCGCCTTGTTAAGAGCGTCGGCTTACGGCAATTTAGGGATCATGTTCCCGATGATTATCAGCCTTTGGGAAGTTCAGGAGTGCAAAAAAATTCTCGAAGAATGCAAGAAGGAACTTGAGGCCGAAGGCTTTACAATCGGCAAGTATGAGATCGGCATAATGATCGAGACTCCTGCGGCCGCCCTTTGTGCTGACGAGTTAGCAGAGGAAGTTGACTTCTTCTCGCTTGGCACTAACGACCTTACGCAGTATACTTGCGCGATTGACAGACAAAGCGCTAATCTTGAGCGATTCGCAAACACTCATCATCCTGCACTGTTAAGGCTTATTAAAGAGACAATCGAAGCCGGACACAGGCATAATACTTGGGTAGGAATTTGCGGTGAGCTTGGAGCAGATCCGGAACTCAACGAGAAATTCTTAGAATGGGGCATTGATGAACTTTCAGTCAATCCCAAGAGCATTCTTCCGTTAAGAGGACGAATCAGAAATACGGATCTTTCAAAGAATAAAAAAACTGAATCCCCTGCGCCGCAAGCTGTAGAAGCAAAGCCCGAGGCAAAGCCTGCAGAAGAGAAGCCCAAGGGATTTTTCGGGAGGTTATTTGGATAATGTTATATGGAGCATTAGAGGCCGGCGGAACAAAAATGATTTGCGCCGTTGGCAATGAGAGCGGGCAAATTCTGGATCAAGTTTCAATCCCTACAGGGACTCCGGAAGAGACTATGCCCAAAATAATTGAATATTTCAAGTCAAAAATTGACCCGTCATTGCCCAAAGAAGATAGAATTAAAGCGTTAGGCATTGCGTGTTTCGGGCCGGTTGATGTCCGCAAAGGCTCAAAGACTTACGGAAATATTCTCAACACGCCTAAAATTCCCTGGCGAAATTTCCCGATGGTCAAGACTCTTAAAGACGCGTTGGGAAATTTTCCTATCGGTTTTGATACGGACGTAAACGGCTCACTTTTGGGCGAAGCTACTTGGGGCTGTGCCAAGGGACTTGAGGACGCTATCTATATCACGATTGGCACAGGAATCGGAATGGGCGCGATCTCCGGCGGCAATCCTGTTCACGGAATGTTACACCCCGAAGCCGGGCATATTCTTTTAGCTCCTGTTCCCGGAGATGATTACAAAGGTCATTGCCCTTCACACGGCAAATGCTTTGAAGGTATGGCTTCCGGCCCCGCAATCGAAGAACGATGGGGCAAACCCGGCAAAGAACTTGCAGGAAATTCCGAAGTCTGGGAGCTTGAAGCGAAATATATCGCCCAAGCCTTAACGGATATTTTATTAGTCCTAAGTCCGCAGAAAATAATTCTCGGCGGCGGAGTTATGGCGCAGGCGCAGTTGTTCCCGCTGATTCGCAAGTATGTTCTCGAATACGTCAATGATTATATTGACACTAAAGAGCTTAGAAATATTAACAGCTTCATCACGCCCGCCGCGCTTAACGGCAATCAGGGCATAATGGGCGCTATCAAGCTTGCTGAACTTGCAGCAGAAGAGTAAGAAATTTCAATGTATAGTGTACAATGTATAATGCTCAGTGCATTGTGCATTGTACATTTTTATTATGTAATATTAAAAAGAAAAAGAGGCAGATTCCTTTGGCAGACATTCAGAAATTAGATCCCTCACAGCCACAGAAAGAAATTAATCAGGATTTCAGAGATTTAGACGTCGAGTCACTAGGAGAAGAACATATTAATCTTGTTTTTACGCTTGGCCGTGAAAATTTTGGCGTAGATGTAAATATAGTGCGTGAGATAGTCAGAGTCCCTTCGTTTATAACCCGCGTTCCTAATGCTCCGATGTATATTCGAGGCGTTATTAATTTGCGCGGCACTATAGTTCCGGTGTTCGATATGCAGCTGAAAATCGGAATGAACGGAAGCCCCTTGACGGACGAAGCTCGTATAGTCGTTATTGCTATCAATGACGTAACGTTCGGAATGATCGTAAATTCTGTCCGCGAAGTCTTGACGATTTATGATGCTCAGCTCGAAGTCGCGACAAAATTATCGTCAGCTATAGATAGGCGCTATGTCTTATGGGTTGCCAAGCCCGCTGATGACAGGTTGATATTACTTCTTGACGTTTCCAGTCTTTTTGAGCTTGATCAGATTTTAGAAGACAGCGAGTAATTTTTATGCGCAAATTTTTTTTTACGGCAGCAGTTCTTTTTGCTGCTTTATTTTTTTGCGCCGCGGCCTTTGCAGACCTTGCACTCTATAAAGGGAATCTCACTCTCGGCTCATTGAAAACGATTGAAAGCAAGTCCGGGACTTTTGTTCCTGTTGCAGATTTTGCCCGGCTCTTGGGTTTCTCTTCTGTAAGGCGCGGCGATGAGTTAATAATGACTCAGCAGTCCACGCAGTTAAGAGTAATAAATAATTCCGCGGCGGCTTGGCGTGGTTTTTCGATAGCGCCGCTGTATTCTGCGCCGTTTGAACAGGACGGCCAGCTATGGTTAGATACTTCAAGCATAATTTCTTTGTTTCAGGGCTCGTTAGGTCACGCGCCGTCAAATAAATTAAGCCTCGCTAAGATCTCTGAAAAATCCGTGGCAAGCTCTACGACTCCGAGTGAAATTGATTTCGGAGTCTTTGACGAGTCGGCCGCGCCTGTCTTAGCAAACTCAAATAATTCAGACGTTCCGGAAATAGAAAAACGCCCCGTCCCTTCATTAGAAAATTTACGGCCCGCGACTCCCGTTCAGCCCGTGCAGGTTACTCCGACTCCTGTTGCTCAAGCTCCCGCCGTTGCGCCAACTCAGGATCCCGTTGCCCAAGCTCCAGCGCCGGCTGAAACTAAAGTTGCCAAGGCCCCTTCTGCTGCGTTGGCAGGAGTCAAAAAGTCTGTAAGCAAAGCTCAATCTAAGTACGAAACTTTCAAGCCCGATGACTCCAGCAGCTCTTCCGGTGAAAGTTACAGCGGAACTATTCAGGGCATCAGGTGGACTTCTCAACAGGGCAATCACAAAAAAATCCGCGCCGTTATCATGATCGAAGACGAAGCAAACCCCGGAGTCTTTATGGAGGACGGGAAAATTCACGCGCTCTTCGCGTCAAGTCTGGAAAAAACTTCAAGCCTTGCCGCGCCCTTTGAGAATATAAAATCCGAAGTCAAAAAAGATTTTAACGGGCTGGAATTAATTTTCACTCCGAAAGATTTAAATAAAGTCGATAAAATTATTCTGGCCAATCCTAAAAGGCTCGTGCTGGATTTCTTTTTTCAAGATAAAGTTGACATAATCGCCTCGGCAAAGGCTGAGCTTACTCCCGTTGCTCAAGTCTCCCCGCCGCCGACTCAAACGCCCGTTTCACAGCAGACTTTGACCCAAAATCAAACTCAAGCGCCCGACACTTTAATAATTCCTACAGCTCCGGGCCAGAGCGTAACGAATTTTCCGGCAAGGCGTTCGGCCTCTGGTCAAAAAACAGTCGTCATTGATCCCGGACACGGCGGAAAAGATCCCGGCGCTTCAGACAACGGAGTCACAGAAAAAGATGTCAATCTTGCAATCGGCCTCGAACTTCAAAGAGTCTTGGCCGCATTGGGTTATAACGTTGTAATGACCCGCAACACTGATATTTATTTAAAACTTCAGGAACGTACGGATATCGCCAACAATGTCAACGCGGATTTATTCGTAAGCATTCACGTGAACGCTTTGCCGGCTAAAAAATCTGCAACAGGCTTCGAGATTTACATTATGGCCTTGCCTACAGATAAGGACGCAATGGAACTGGCCAAGATTGAAAACAGAGAATATGTCGAAGGCAAAGGCGTTGACGTTGAGAACGTTGACAGACGAACTGAAATGCTTTTAAGAATTCTCGGCGATATGCAGCAGAATAACAAGATCAGCGAAAGCACAGACTTCGCCGCCGCCCTTTATAATGCAGGCGTGAGAAATAATTTACCAATGAGGCGAGTCGCTCAAGCTCCTTTCTTTGTCCTAAGAGGAGCAGGAATGCCCGCGGTCTTACTTGAAACAGGTTTCGTAACTAATGCAGACGAGTCTCAAAAATTAACAACGCAGGCCTATCAGCAGCAAATCGCCAAGGCAATGGCCGAAGGAATAATTAACTATATACAATAAATTTTTTATGGAGCGTGAAAAAATGCCAACAGTTAGAAGAATTTCTAATCCTTCAGGAGGCCAAGAAGGCGGGAGCGTCCCTCCGCGAAGACGCAGGCCAATGCCTCAAGGGTCACGGCCCGGCCCGTTAAGACCTGTCCAGAGGCCCCGGCCTCGTCCCGAACCTGAAGATGACAACAAGCCAACGCCGTTATTATTAAAAATTTTGTCATGGCTTGGAATAATTTTGCTGTGCTTCGTGCTTGGCTATCTTGGTACGTCATGGATCGTTGACTTCTTGAATAATAAATTACTCTTAAAGCCTGAAAACCGAATCGAAAATCAGGAAGACTTCCAAGAATTTAAAGAATCTGAACAGCAGAAAGCGACTCAAGAGTCCCTCAAAAATTCAGACGGAAATTTAAAGCAGGTCTTGTTAGTCTTGTATCACGTTCAGAATAATTCGATTGCTGTGACGCGGCAAAATTTTGTCTTGCGAGCTGTCGAAGATAACATAAGCGACGCTGTCAACTCCGTAATAGCTCTAAGCGAATTGCCCGGCAGCGATAATATAAAACTGCTCCACGTATTCAGAGATGACGATACAGCTTTTCTGGATATGCCGGGGCAGTTTGCTTCGGCTCTTGAACTGGCCGGACAGCGCGAAAGTCTTTTGCTCTTAACGAGCATAGTAAGAACTCTTCAGGAAAATTTCTCGCCACTCTCACAGGTAAAATTTTTAATTGACTCAAAACCTGCAAAGGGCGGCGGAGTCGTTGACCTTTCTGTCCCTTGGAAGATGCCGAAAAAATCATGAGCTTGAAAAAATTATTAATCGCTACAGGAAATCAAGGCAAGTATAAAGAATTCAAAGAGATAATTAAAATTTTTACACCTTTCAGTGACAGCAGGGAACTGGAAATAATTTTTGCTCCCGACCTTGCGGATTTATTAATAGAAGAAACAGGAAAGACTTATTCAGAGAATGCAATGCTCAAAGCCCAGGCTTGGGCCAAGGAGTCCGGCTTGCCTTGTCTGGCTGACGACAGCGGGCTGGAAGTCGAAGCGCTTGACGGAGCGCCGGGAATTTTTTCAGCGCGTGTCGTTCCGGGAAATGATAAAGATAAAATTTCCTGGCTCCTTTCAGAATTAAAAGACAAAGAAAACCGCCGTGCAAGATTTGCCGCGTCGCTTGCTCTTTGTGTGCCGGACGAATTTATTTTAATCAGCCAGGGCTTTTGCTCCGGAACTATCGCCCACTCTCCTAAAGGCTCGAACGGCTTCGGCTATGACCCTCTGTTCATACCCGAAGGCTTTGAAAAAACTTTCGCCGAACTTCCTTCAGATATAAAAAATAAAATTTCCCACAGGACAAATGCATTAAAAAAAATCGCTTCCTTCATATTATAATTTTTATAATTTCAAGTTGGAGGTGTTAAACAATGAATTATTATCTTGGCTTTGACGCAGGGACACAAAGCGTCAAAGTTTCCGTGTATGACTCAAACGGTCATCAGGTCGCCGTAGACGTAAACCCTACGACTCTTTATTACCCTCAAAGCGGTTGGGTTGAAATGAACGTTCAGGAATATTACGAGCTTGCTTTGAAAGGCATAAGGCGCTGTGCAGAGATAATGCGCGAAAAAAATCTTGAGCCTTCGTCAATCCGTTCGATAATGGGCGACGGAATAATTTGCGGGATTGCCGGTGTCGACGAGTCCGGCCAAGCTATAACGCCTTATATTAATTATCTTGACTCACGGACTCAAGAGGACGCTGATTATTTAACGGGTCTTGATCTTGATATCTGGGCAAAGGAAACAGGCAACCCCGAGCCGTTATGTTTATTTCCTGCTCTTCATGCACGCTGGCTTCTGAAAAATTCTCCGAACGCCGGAAAGATTCGCAAGTTCGTTCATAACGCGCCGTATATCTTGATGCACTTGGCCGGGCTTAAAGCTGACGAGGCTTTTATAGACTGGGGCGCTATGTCGGGCTGGGGACTCGGCTACAACGTCACCGAAAAAAAATGGAGCGATGAGCAGTTAAAAATTCTCGGCATTGATAAAAATTTAATGCCCGAAATAAAAAAGCCTTATGATATAATCGGCGGCCTTTCAAAAGAAGCCGCAAGCTATACAGGACTCCCCGAAGGCTTGGCAATCTGCGCCGGGGCGGGCGACACAATGCAGTCTCTTTTAGCCTGCGGAGTCTACGAGCCGGGCCACGCCGTTGACGTTGCAGGAACTTGCTCAATGTTTTGTATCTCAACCGGAGGAATCGTCCCGGGCTTGAGCAAAAAAGGCAACGGATTAATTTTTAACTCCGGAACTTTACCGGGAACTTATTTTTATTGGGGCTTTGTCCGAACGGGCGGGCTTGCTCTTCGATGGTTCAGGGATAATATTTGCAACAAAGCCGGCGATGATTCTTACTATGATTTCTTGAGCGAAGGAGCGGCCAAGCTCCCTAACGGTTCCGAAGGCGTTAGATTCCTTCCGTGGCTTACCGGCGGCCCTGAAGGTTATCGCGAAGTCCACGGCTGCTTCATTAACATGACAATGAACACGAATCAATTTATTTTATGGCGGGCTGTGCTTGAAGCTATCGCCGGGGAATATTCTGAGATAGCCGAACGCTCACGCAAGGCCGGGACTCCCGTTGACAGAGTCATAATCACCGAAGGCGGAAGCAAGAGTCCTCTTTGGAATCAAATTAAAGCCGATATGATCGGAGCAGAAACTATAACTTTAAAGACCGGCGGAGCGTTGGCCCTTAATGCTGTCGTCGGAGCTTACGCGGTTGGAGATCTCAAAGACCTCAAGGCTAAACTTCACGAGGGACTCACTTTAACAGGAAGTTACAAGCCCCAAAAAAATTTAACGCTCCCTGAGATTCCGTTTAAGATTAATTAACCGGTGTTATAATTTTTTAAAATTTTTTTCATTTTTAAATTTCAAAAGGAGTTGTTTTTCATGCGTAAAATTCTTGCGGCGTTAATGCTTGTATTGATGCTTTGCTCTGTCGCGGCTGCTGACGACGAAGTTATCAAGGTAGGAGTCTATAACTGCCTTACGGGTCAAAACGCTTTCGGCGGACAGCTTGAACTTGAAGGCACACAGCTTGCTCATACTCTCAACCCCGAAATAATTGGCAAAAAAGTTGAGCTTATTATCGTTGATAATAAGTCCGACAAAGTTGAAGCTGCTAACGCCGTAACGCGTTTGATTGAAAATGACAAAGTCAACGCGATTATCGGCACATACGGTTCATCGCTTGCTATGGCCGGCGGCGAAGTCGCTGAGAAGGCCGGGATTCCAGTCATAGGGACTTCATGCACTAACCCTCTTGTAACTCTGGACAAGAAATTTTATTTCAGGTCTTGCTTTATTGACCCGTTCCAAGGAGCCGGAGCTGCTACTTACGCTTTCAAAAATCTTGGTTTCAAGAGAGCGGCTACTCTTGTTGATATGTCGAACGATTACAGCGTAGGTCTTGGAAAATTCTTCCGTGACTCTTTTAAGAAAATGGGCGGAGAAATTGTTTCGAGTCTTTTCTATCAGTCGGGCGACACAGATTTCACTGCACAGCTTACGGCTTTGATAGACGCGCAGCCGGATATAGTTTTTCTTCCGGCGTACTTTGCTGAAGGCGCTATAGTTTTAAAGCAGGCCAAGGAACTCGGCGCGAAGTTCAGATTTATCGGAGCTGACGCAATGGACAACCCAGAAATCGTTACGCTTGGCGGTGACGCTGTCGAAGGCTTCCTTCACACTACGTTCGCTTATGATCCTTCTATGCCCGAAATGAACGAAACGGCCAAGAAATTCACTGAAGAGTGGAACAAGATTCACCCGGACAAAGCCCCGAACGTAAACTGCGCTCTTGGTTATGACTGCTATATCATGCTCAAGGACGCAATCGAACGCGCCGGAAGCGCCGACCCCGCGAAAATCCGTGACGCTCTTGAAACTATCAAAGACCTTCCGACCGTCACTGGAATGACCACGATTAACGCGACTCATGACGCTGAAAAAGATATGGGCATCGTAGAGATTCGCAACGGCAAAAAAACTTTCATAGGGATCGTTCAGCCCGAAGTTTAATTCCGGGGAAGGAATCCCCTTGCCGTTTTTGCGGCCCTCCCCCCTTTTAAATAAGGGGGGATTTTTTATATTAGAAAGGTTTTGAAATTTTGAATCTAAATATTTTCATTCAGCATTTTTTTAACGCGCTCAGCCTTGGCTCGTTATATGGTCTTGTTGCCGTGGGCTACACAATGGTATACGGAATATTAAGGCTCATAAATTTTGCTCACGGAGATATTTTTATGTTGGGCGCGTATTTTGTTTACTTTGCAACGATTGTATATAAACTTCCCTGGGTAATCGGAGTCGTCATTGCGATAATCGGTACAACGATCTGCGGCCTTTTGGTTGACCGGATAGCTTACAAGCCTCTTCGTGAAGCTCCTAGAATTTCGGCTCTGATAAGCGCGATAGGAGTCTCGTTCTTCATAGAAAATTTCGCGGTCGTAGTCTTTACGGGAATGCCGCGGCCTGTCGTACAGCCTGAGATTTTAATGAAGCCAATAGAATTTTCCGGCGGCGTTCGATTAATCCCGCTTGGAATTCTTGTGCCTGTTGTTTCGTTTGTCTTAGTCGGAGGACTGCTCTGGCTTTTATACAAAACTAAACCGGGCTTGGCAATGCGGGCAATCTCGTTTGACATTGAAGCGACTCGAATGATGGGCGTAAGCGTAAATAAAATCATAGCGTTAGCCTTCGGGCTTGGGTCTGCGCTTGCTGCTGTCGCCGGGATAATGTGGGCGCTCCGTTATCCGCGTGTTGAGCCCTTCATGGGAATGACACCGGGCATTAAGGCTTTTATAGCGGCGGTCTTCGGAGGGATCGGCTCTGTACCGGGCGCAATGATAGGCGGCCTTATTCTAGGCTTTGTTGAGATTATGTCTGTTGCGTTCTTCCCGACGCTTTCAGGTTATAAAGATGCGTTTGCGTTTTTGTTATTGATTTTGATTTTGCTGTTCCGTCCCACGGGATTATTAGGCGAGAAACTGGAGGATAAAATCTAATGAGCAAGATAAGAAATTTAATTTTAACTATTGCCGCTGTAATTTTATTCGCGCTCTTTCTCGAAAAGGCCCCGGAACTTTTGAACGGCTACTGGCTTAGAATTTTAAATCTCATTGCGATAAATGCTATTCTGGCTTTGAGCTTGAATTTAATCTACGGAATAACCGGAATGTTCTCGCTGGGACACGCGGGCTTTATGGCAATCGGCGCTTATGTTTCGGCGTTGCTTGTCCTTTCTCCGGCACAGAAGCAGGCAATGTGGATTCTTGAAGATATTTATCCGTGGCTCTTAAACGTCAATGCGCCTTTTGTAATTTCTTTAATTCTTGCTGGACTCGTTGCGGCTTTCTTTGGCTTGCTTGTGGCTTTGCCGGTCTTGAGGCTTGGAGGAGATTATTTAGGAATAGCTACTCTTGGCTTTGCAGAGATAATAAGAATCTTAATCACCAACACCGCAAGATTAACGAATGGATCTTTAGGCTTAAAAGGAATCCCGGCCTATACGACTCTTTTTATGAGCTGGAGCTGTCTTGGAATCGTTTTGCTTTGCGTGGTCTGCATGTTACGGAGCAACTTCGGCGGAGTCCTTCGGGCTGTCCGTGATGACGAAGTAGCCGCAAGAATGATGGGCATAAATACTTTTAAAGTTAAAGTCATTGCGTTTACTCTTGGCTGTTTCGGCGGCGGACTCGGCGGAGCATTAATGGGAAATTTAATCACGACCATTGACCCTAGAATGTTCATGATAACGCAGACTTATAATATTTTAATGATTATCGTAGTTGGCGGCCTTGGCTCTGTGACCGGTTCAATCATTGGCTCGGTTTTAGTGACGACTATGCTGGAATGGCTGCGCTTCGTAGAGAATCCCATAACGATCTTTAATATAAATATTCCAGGTATCCCCGGAATGAGAATGGTTATATTCTCGCTGCTCTTGATAGCCGTTATAATTTTCAGGCGCGAGGGAATTATGGGTATGCGTGAATTCTCTTGGAATATATTTTTCCCCAAGGCCAAGCCAAAAATTAAAAAGCCCCGTGAAAAATCTGAAACAGTCCTTGAACTTAAAGATGTTAAATTACAGTTCGGAGGACTCGCGGCGATTGATAATCTTTCGTTTGAGATAAAGCGCGGCCAGATTATCGGACTGATTGGCCCTAACGGCGCGGGCAAGACTTCGGCCTTCAACGTCATAAGCGGATTTTATAAGCCGACCTCCGGCACTATTAAATTTCTTGGAAAGTCTATAGGCGGAATGCGTCCCGATCAGGTTTGCCGCGAAGGAATGAGCAGGACATTCCAGAATATCCGCCTCTTCGGCAATCAGACTGTCTTACAGAATGTAATGATAGGAAGCAGGATACGTCAAAAATATTCTTGGTGGCAAACGCTAGCGCCGTTTATTTTTACGGACGTTATTCAAGAGGACGCGGCAATAAAAGCCGGAGCGCTTGACTTATTAACACAGCTTGGGCTTGAAGAGTTCGCGGACGAAAAAGCTTCAGCTCTTCCTTATGGAGCGCAGAGGCGGCTGGAAATTGCGCGAGCCTTAGCGACGAGGCCGGAATTTTTATTGCTTGACGAACCTGCCGCAGGAATGAATCCCCAAGAAAGCGAAGAGTTAATGAACTTCATTCGCCGACTCCGCGACGAGTTCAACTTGACTATATTATTAATTGAACATGATATGAAAGTCGTTATGAACGTCTGCGATTATATTCAAGTTTTAGATCAGGGCGTTCATATTGCGCAGGGGACTCCGGCCGAGATAAAAGCTAACCCGCGAGTCGTTGAAGCTTACTTAGGAGCAGGAGCAGCAGAAGGGGGCGCGGCATAAATGGACGAAATGTTAAAGATTCAAAAGCTCAATGTAAATTACGGAGCTATTCACGCCGTGAGAGATGTTTCACTTTCAATCAACCGCGGAGAAATCGTAACGCTTATCGGCGCGAACGGTGCAGGAAAATCCAGCGTTATCCGTTCGATCATGGGACTTGTTAAATCTCATGCTGAAGAAATGACCTTCACTTCTCCCCGTGATAATAAGCCCGTTTCAATTCTTGGCAAGCCGGCTGAAGCTCATGTAAAGCTCGGAATTTCTTTAAGCCCCGAAGGCCGGAGAATTTTGCCGCAGTTGACCGTTGAAGAAAATCTTGCGCTCGGAGCTTATATCCGTGAGGACACAAAGGGAATCGCCGAAGATCTTGAATATGTTTATTCGCTTTTCCCGCGACTCAAAGAACGTCATAAGCAAAAGGGAAGCACTCTTTCCGGAGGCGAGCAGCAGATGTTAGCAGTAGGTCGGGCCTTAATGAGCAGGCCGGATCTTCTAATGTTGGATGAGCCTAGCTTGGGGCTTGCTCCGATTTTGGTTGATGAAGTCTTTGCGATTATCCGTGAAATTAATTCACAGGGCAGGACGATTCTGTTAGTCGAACAGAACGCCTTTGCCGCGTTGAAAGTTGCTCACAAAGCTTACGTGCTTGAAGTCGGTGCAGTGAGTCTTTCAGGAACAGGCGCGGAACTTTTAAATAATCCCAAAGTCCGGGCGGCTTATCTGGGAGGCTAAAGCCCCGACAATTTATAATGTACAGTGTTTAATGTATAATTCTTTTCAAATTAAAATCCATTAGACACTGTACATTTAATTTTTTTTGAGCTATGCACCGATTTTTATTCAGGGAGTGATATAACCGACCGAGCTTTTCAAGTTATTCAACTTTGATTTTTGATTTTGATTTTTATTTTGTTATGAAGGAGGACAAATTATTTTGAGAAAAAAATTTTATGCGCTGCTTGCTTCTTTAATACTCGTGGCGTTGAGCGTGCCGGCATGGGCGGCTTATTATGAGCTAGCCGCAAGCGAAGACTCATATGTCTCCGGGCCTGAGATATACGTAGCTTCAGGAGATGTTTATGATCCTGAAAGCGGCTACACCGAAGGAAATTATACGGCTAGGTATCGCCTTCCCGATGTTGCTTTGACTTATACATACGAAGACTCGGACGAAGGAGAAATTACTATGCTTATCCCAAGCTCTGACTATTCTCTCTCATGGGACGTGATTTTTACTTCGTCTGATGTAATAAGCTTGGACAATAGGCTCGGTGAAGATGCTTCGAGCGACATTATGACTCTCTACGGGCTTTTGCCTGAAACTTCCGGGGATTATACATTCTATATTCAAGCTAGGATCGCAAGTGTCGTAAGCGGAAAACATTTAGA
The DNA here is from genome assembly GCA_017450825.1 of Synergistaceae bacterium. Lineage (GTDB taxonomy): Bacteria > Synergistota > Synergistia > Synergistales > Aminobacteriaceae > JAFUXM01. The sequence goes on along the minus strand of JAFSSV010000176.1, from coordinate 721 downwards.
CGATGCTGTAGGAATGGCAACAAGTTTTGATACACCGCTTACGCTTATAGTTGACGACCTCGGCTATACTACGATTTTAGCTTCGGGCGATACTTCGTTTGATTTATGCGTCACGGTCGGCTCTAACTTGTATACTGCTACAAAAAGTTATGACATTGAAGTCACTGCTCTTAAAGAAATTGTGAATCCCGGAACCCCGGCTGAAAAAGAAGTATTCACTAACTATATATACTACAACGAAGTTGACGAAAAAATCATGGTAGATCTTCCCTACTGGCTGAGCTTTGACGCTTTAATCAGTGAGGACGAAGATACGGGAAACATATTAGTTTATTCTGTCGATATATTCTTTGAGCCAAGCGCGGATGTTGAAGAAGGGACAAAAGGCGTTGTTCGTGTTCCTTTTAAAGATACTGACGACAACTCTACTTTTATGTTGAGTTGGAACGTCACCTACAGCGCTTCAGAAGACAAAAAAGAAGACACTCCAATTACGATTAATGTTGCTTCGATTGATTTCTCACTTGACGAAGACTCTACACCGACCGCGGCCCGGACTCTAAACTATACTGGCTCGGCCCCCGTGAGCTGTACACTATCTTCGGCACTTCCTACGGGTTTAAGCCTCAGCGTAAGCTCAACAGACAGCACGATCACCCTTACAGCTTCGGCAACAACTAGCGCCGCCGCCGGAACAATCTCAAGAGATATAACTTTCACG
>JAFSSV010000175.1 GCA_017450825.1 Synergistaceae bacterium | reverse complement strand
AGCTCAATGCTCTGCGGCAAAGCCTGCACAAGCCCGGGCGAAACAATAAGAACAAATAAAGCAATAACTAACAAAGAAATTTTTTTTGTCATAAAAATCACCATTCCTTTTTTATTTTCAGTCAGCTAATATATCACAACACTTCATTCATTGAGCCTGACCTGTAGCCTTTTAGATCTAACGCTACGTAAGAGAAGCCAAAATTTTTTAGAGCCTGATAAATTTTTTCGCGGGTCTCCTGATTTAAGACTCGATTAAAATCTTCGGGCATTATTTCTATTCTTGCAAGAAGACCATGAATTCTTACCCGCAACTGTTTAAAGCCAAGGGCGCGCAAAAATTCTTCAGCCTCTTCGACCATTTTTAATTTCTCCGGCGTTATCTCTTCACCGTAGACAAAACGCGACGCAAGACAGGCATAAGACGGCTTGTCAAAAGTCGGAAGGCTAAGCTCACGAGATAGCGCTCTGATTTCAGCCTTAGTAAGTTCAGCGGCACGAAGAGGGCTTTTAATTTCCAGCTCCTTCAAAGCCCGAAGGCCCGGGCGGAAATCTCCGAGATCGTCAACGTTAGAACCTTCGACAACATGAGCAAGATTATTTTCAGCGGCAAGGCTTAAAATTTTTTTAAAGATCTCAAGCTTGCAAAAGTAACAGCGATTTTTCGGGTTGGCTTTGAAATTGGGAATGCTTGACTCGTTGACGTGAAAAATTATTTGCCTGATATTATTTTTTTTGCAGAAGTCTTTTGCCTCGTCAAGTTCCCGTGACGGTACGAAGCTTGCTCCAGCGGTGACCGCGACAGCTTTATCGCCCAGAACATCTTGAGAAATTTTTAACAGAAAAGTAGAATCAACTCCGCCCGAAAATGCTACGGCTGTACTTCCAAGCGAAGCAAGATAATTTTTAAGAGCGTCATATTTTTCTTGAAGGGTCATGAAATTTTTTCCTCCTTTCTAATTCAAATAACGATTCAAAATTTCAGCGGTCTTGCCTTCGAGCGAGGCTAAAATTTTTTCGCAAGCCGCGATTTTTTCTTCAAGAGCTTCTACTTGAGCGACAATTTCTTCTTGAACTTCAAGCGGCGGGACAGGAATTTGAGTAGTATAAAGATATTTTAAATGCCTCTCATACTTTCCATTATTTACAATTTCAATGTTACGCAAATAATAATAGATATATTTCGTTTTAGCAACACTCTCATCTATTTTTAAGAGTTGAGTTCCATCCGCACCTCTTACAAAATTAAAATCTACATATTTGAATACACAAGTATGATCACCAAAAACAATCAAAGGCAAATCTGTTATGGCTTCGACATCATCAGCATAGCCGGAAATAAAAACTTCTTGTGCTTGTGTTATTACGGGAATATTTCCCCTTTCCTTTATGGCACTTTGAGGAATTTTATTCTTACTGCCTACTATTGGCATTAATAAACTTTCTAACATTACTTCACACCCCCCGCCTAAGGAGATAATATCCAACTTATTAAAAAGCTCTTCGATCTTTTTGCGATAGCTTTCAATGCTCATGCGCGTGCTGTTGTATTCGTCGTCGATTGCTTGGCATTCGTCAATGATTTTTTTTATTATCGCTTCTGGCGGTACAGGAATTTTTATTTGTTTCAAGTTAGTTCGATTTAATCCACCTTGCGCCGCTCCAGAAATATATGATTTCAATAGCGCTTGTCCAGTTGGAGAATACAGCACTTGAAAGACATAGTATTGTATAAGCGTATTGCCGGAGCGTAATAAAAATACATGCTCATTTAACATTGCAGGCTGCTCGTCTAATTCATCTCTAACTAAAGCGACTTTGCCTGTCCTTGCTCCGTCCTTGCAGATTAATATATCGTCCTTTTCTACTCTGCCGTTTTCTTTTGAATTATAAAAATCAACAGGAATATATTTGGGCGAGTCTAAGCGTATATATCCTGATACATTGTCAATATGTTCACCACCTAAAGACAAAACGCCTTCTGAAATATATTCGACTCCACCTTCCGGGCGGCTTCCAGTTTCTATTACGGGAAAAATATCAGCAATAGATTTTAGTTCATATTTTGTATTTAAGTTTATTGACTTAGTAGCACTTAGCCTAATCGTTTTACTAAAACTCACCCGCGAAAAATCTAACATATCTTTCGTATTTACGAACGAGGCATAAGCCCCAAGGTCTTCACTGATTTCAGGGGCAAGCCCTTCAAAATTTTTTCGTACTATACTTGCAAGCGTTCCTTCTGCTGAACGGTCTTTATCGTTGTAGAGTTTGCCGCCAGGTTTAATAATTTGTATTCCCTCGTTGCCCTTGCGGTTTGACCAATCGTAGCCTAAAAAATCTTTTTGATCTTTGTTGTCAGCAGGGGAAGTTATGACTACTGTTTTTTGACGATAAACCAACGCAAAATATAAGAGCTTCTCACGCTCAATTTTCTGAACGTATGAATAAAATTTTTCAAAATACGCGGCACTTTGTTCGTCCGGCGTTGCAAATTTTTTTGCTTTTATATTCTTTGCATCCTGCGAGTCGGCAAAGGCTTTAACATACATCTTGAAATATTCAACTTCGGCTAACTCCTCAAGAGAATAAGACCCTCGCAAAAAATTTTTATAGATTTCTTCATTAAGTCCAATTTGAGCAGTATATGCCTCTAAAATTTTTTTATCTTCCCATAAGGCAGCTTCACTCCCGCCCAAAATAGCATGGACTGAATCAGAATACAAAGCAGATTTTTTCGGAGGCTCGTTGAATTTTTCCAAAAACATTACGACAGTATTCGTCCCTGTTGCGCCAAAGGTCTTTGATCCGAACTGAACAACGCCTCTAAGATAAAAATTTTTTAAAATTTCTTCACGTGCGCCGGTGTAGCTTGCACTGTCATTTGAAAGTATCGAGCTTGGCAAAATTACCGCCGCCCAACCACAAGGCTTTAAAAGCTGTGCAATACGTTCAACAAAAAGAGTCTCGATTTCGCCGGCGTTGTTGCTTATGCTGTCAGCAAGTGCGAAATTTTTTAAAAGAGATTCCGGCAAATGTCCCTTAAAATATTTGACGGAATACGGCGGATTAGCTACGAGAATATCAAACGTTTCGTTAGCGATCCCTTTATCCGGAGAATTTTCTAAACCATCTCCGAAAATTATATTCCCTTCGCCGGCTCCGTTCATGAACAAGGAAATTTTTGCAACGCGAGCAAGCCTGTAATCTTTTTCTATCCCGTAAATAGAATCTCTGACCCATGAATTATCACCGCCGGACTTTGCAAAATAATTTACCGCCTCTATAGCTTCTGTCAAAAAATGCCCGGCACCGCAAGCGTAATCAATGACTTTGGGATATTTAATTCCTTTTTCAGTTTTTATAATTTTCTCTAAGGGCAGGCAATCCCATATGAAACGCGTTATAGGCATAGGTGTAAAGAATTGCCCTTCGTTTTGTTTGAAGCCCTTATTCAACAACTGCTCAAATAAATCTCCAAGAAGTTGATGCTTTGAAGGGTAAACGATTTTATATTTCTCAAAGAGCTGTACCATTTCGACCAAGATTTTCCCATTCTGGAAAAATAATTTTTCGTTATGTACGTCCTTAAAAGCAAAATCATTATTAGAATAGAATTTTAATTTTCTTATTGTGTCGTTTAACTCTTCAATAGCATTCTTACGGTCTTGACCGTGATATTGCGTGAACAATAGCTCGGCATATTCAGGCTTGACATAAAAAATCTCTTCCTTCATAAATTCTTTCATGCCGTCCCGGTGAAGCCTCTGCAAACGGTCTTGTAATTTTTCGTAAGAGTCCGTTCCCTGTCTATATTGAAAATCAACTATATCGTTGTCATGTTTAAGTTCTTCGTCAACAAACTTGGCAATAAAAAGAGCTATCAGTCTGTTAAAGGCGTTTTCTTTATCGCTTACGTTGTTATGCCTTAAAATTTCTTCAAACTGATTAATAATGCCGTCATCTGTTCCGAATTCTTTTAAATCTTTTTTACGCAAGGGCTTGATTTCGATTTTATACGCTGTTGAGTCCGGAGAAAAAATTAAGTCGTTATAAAAATATTTTTTATATGTTTCGTCCCATACTTCAAATCTTTCTTTTACGTTATGGGCATTGAGATAAATTTTCTTTGAGCTGTCGTGCTGCACAAGCAAAATATTATTCTTATCGTCAGTACAACTTATAGTCGGGGACTGATAGTCGAGCTTGCCGTCTTTAAAACGTGAAGCATATAGAACGAGCCATTTACAAGATTGCTCCTGTTGCCAGTAAGAAAATAACTGTGCGCCGTTTTCCTTTGTATCTCTAAAAGCTTTGTCGAATTCCCTGCCCCATGTCTTACATTCAATAATAAAAAGAGTCGTACCGTCCTGATCGTTTACACAAATATCAGCGCGCCCGCTCTTGGCATTATGTCCGAGATGCCATTCTCTTTCAAGCTCAATATCTTCCGGCCGGTAACCTTGAGTTAAGAGTCTGCAAACACATTCAAAGACAACAAAATTTTCCGGCGCATTGAAATTATTATTCCTTTCACGGCCTTTTATGCTGGATGGGTATTCTAATTTTTTATGAGAAAAATCAACACGCAAGGACACGTTGAAATCTGGAAAAAATTTTTCATAAATATCAAGTAAATCTTTTTCAAAACCAAGATATGAAAGTAACGCACGAAAATTTTTCTCTTGCTCTGTACTTGAGGGAGGCATAAATATTTTCCTTTCAAAAAATTATAAAAAAGACAGCCCCTATATTAACATGAGCTGTCTTGAAAAAAAATTTTGTATTTAAGTACCGGCCTTATTAATAACCGAGTCCGTTAAGCCATAAAGAAATTTCTTTCTTGGCCGCGGTCCTTTGATTTTGAGCAGTACCCCCGCGCATTGCCAAGGGCTTTATTATCGTTGCGCCTTTCATTGTACGCTTGAGGGTGCTTTCAGTACGGCCGGCAGCGCTTCCTTCATGAGTGCAGAAGGGAATAATTTTCTTTCCGTTCCAGTCGTGCCCTTCTATGAAAGTATACATGCACATCGGAATATCTCCCCACCATACAGGATAGCCAAAGAAAATCGTATCGTATTCAGAAATATCTTTGTCCGCAAGAATAGCAGGACGAGCGCCCTGATTCTGCTCACGCTTGGCAACGTCGATACAAGTATCATAATCCGCCGGATATTTTTTAGCCGGGGCAACTTCAAAAAGATCTGCGCCGGTCTCTTCGGCTATCATTTCGGCCAAGATCATTGTGTTTCCCTTTTCAATATATCCTACGCCGTAATTTTCGTCAGCTCGTGAGAAGACAACTACAAGCGACTTCGCCTCCGCCACATACGCAGGGAACATGAACGCCGCTAAAACTAAAAGACCTAAAAATAAATTACGCATTAAAAAATTTCCTCCTGTTAAAAAATTTTTCGCATTATAAAATATTCAACAGGGCTTTAAGTCAACCCGTTCAAAAAGTTTTCGGCAAGCTCTGAATTCCCGTAGAAATTTAAATGCAGGTATGAGGCCAAAATATTTTCATGAGCATAGCCGCCCCTGTGAGTCGCTCCGGTCTTTGGCCGGGTAAGCTCAAAGGCACATGACCCGCTCAAAAATTCCGGTTCAATCCGCGAATAATGAAACTCATGACCGCGCAAGAGAAAATTTTTTTTGCAAATAATATTATCTTTCAGCGCCCTCGCTTCCATGTAGCCGACGACAGGCCGGTCAGTCATGAAAGAATCAAACGGCAAAGTTCCTACCATTTTATATATAGTCCCGTCAAAAATTTTTATGCTCCTGCAAAGGTACATAAGCCCCCCGCATTCCGCAAGAATTTTTTTTGAACAGGCCCGGACGCTTTCCAACATGCTGAGATTTTTTGAAAGTTCAGAGGCAAAAATTTCAGGAAAGCCCCCGCCAAAAATATAGCCTTCAGCTTCGGGCAATTTCTTATCATTAAGAGGACTGAAGAAAATTATTTCAGCTCCAAGATTTTTTAAAGCCTCAAGGCTTTCAGGATAATAGAACGAAAAAGCTTCGTCACGAGCAACCGCGATTTTTTTATTGAGCCGCGGCACTGTTTTTACAGCAACCCCCTCCGCCTCACTTTGTAGCCTTCGGCGTGCTACGCGACCGGCACCTTCCCTTAAACAGGGGAGGCAAGGAGTCAAAGAAGTCGAAGAACTTTCTCGTCCCTCCTGTGCAAGGGGGAATGTCAGCTTGCTGACAGGGGGGTTGTTTTTTAAAAAAAATTTTTTTAAAGCACCCCCCTCCGCCTCACTTCGTTCAGCACCTCCCCAAGGGGAGGCTTTTTGTGTCGATAACCCTAATAACTCTTCTATATTAATATTTGCTTCGATTAAGTCTGCTAATCTTTCGGGATCAAATTTATTTTTATTTTCAAACACAGGCAAGAGGCCGAGGTGCCTTTCGGGAATCGTTACAGCCTTGTCGCGTTTGACAGCGCCTAAGAGTTTAACGCCGATTTTTTTCAGCGAGTCGGCAATAATTTTTTCATGAGCTTCAGAGCCAATAAAATTTAAAATTACTCCGGCTATGTTTAAATCTTTATCGTACTCCTTAAAACCTAGAGCAACCGCCGCCGCGCTTTCTCCTAAAGATTTCGCATTGAGAATTAAAATTACTGGAGCATTTAAAATTTTTGCAATGTGAGCTGTACTGTTCTCGCCTCCGTCATAGAGTCCCATTGCTCCCTCGATAACCGCGAAATCTTTTCCGGCCGAAGTCTTGAAAAAAAGCTCGCGGGCTTTCCCGTCACTCGTAAGCCAAGTATCAAGATTGTAAGCTTCACACCGTCCGGCTCGCCGTAAATATTCCGTGTCGATATAATCAGGGCCGGTCTTGTAAGCACAAACTTCATAGCCACGCCGTCTTAACAAAGCAAGAAGGCCGCATGTTATTAAAGTCTTGCCGGAACTGCTGGAAGCACCGGCGATAACTATGCACTTCAATTTTTATTTAACGGGCATTTGCTTTTCAAGCGCCTTCCAGAGAAACACCGCGGCTATACCTGAAATCAAATACTTAGGGCCAAGAACTGAAATATTATAAAAGAAAGAATAAGCCCAAACGTTTTGACCGGCAGGAGCATTTTCTGCAAAGAAGAACACCCATGAAAGAATGTTGCAAGAAATTCCAGCCGTCATTGCTAGAATGAATCCTAAAATTTTAGGCCGCAAGCCCGCCAGTCCCGTCGTTGCGAACGCTACAGGATAATCAAGCAAAGCCTGCACAGGATTCAAAACATAACCGCCTAATACAATTTTCAACAAGCCCTCAACAGCTCCGGCCAAGCAAGCGTGCTTCACTCCCCGCCGATAAGCAAAAACAAACAACGGCAAAAGCTCAAAGTCAATCGATCCGTCTTGGGGAAGTGTAAAGAATCTAAACTTTGAAAGCACAAGCGCAAGAGCGACACACAAAGCCCCTTCAGTTAAAATAATAGTCTTGTTATTTTTATTTGAAGTCATGAAAGATTCCATCCGAATAAATATTTAAACTTTATTATATATTTCCCGATAAGTTTTATGTTAAAATCTTTGCACAAAAAATTCACCCAATCCTTCCTCAATGAATTTTATTTTCAGGAGGTATTCATTTTTAATGAAAAAATTTTCAAACGCGTTCATATTACTTTTAATGGCTCTATTAGTTTTCTCGCTTTCAGGCTGCGGCGGTTCAAGCGGAACACTTCCAGCTTCGTCCAGCAGCGGCACGACTCCTACTAGCGGCGACACAACTCCTACCAGCGGCGATACAACTCCCACTAGCGGCGACAGCTCTACGCAGTACCAAACCGAAATAGTAGCGCTCACTGAAAGCGGCACAGTAACTCCTTCGGCTACTTTTACAACGAACTCCGACGGAAGTTATAACATTGTTCTTAGTTACACCAGCTCGGACTCAACTAACGCTAACGCCGCTGCGCTCACAGAGTACGAAAATGATTTTGTATGGCATATCTCCCCCGATGTTCCCGGCGAATTCTGGACAGAAGGCTACAGCATAACCGGAACATCACGTGATGAAGATTACGTCTTAGAAAACGTAACTTCAAACGACGGAATTTATATCGCTCACGATATTCGCTACGTCCCGAACACTTTAACTTTCTCTTCAACAACAGTCACAAAAGAAAGCGGAACGGCCGAAGGTGCAAACGATAAACTTTACCCGGCTTACTACAGCGACAACGCTGGCACAGTTGACGGCGTTTCTGGAAGCAAATTTATTCTTGCGGCACTTCCTTCCGGCATGATGGGCGGCGGCATGGGCGGCGGCAATACAGGAAATTCAACCGAACTCGACACGCTCAAGGCTCAAATGACTCACTCGCCTTATAAGGCTTACAACAACCCTGTACTTCATATTACGAGGCCGGGAACTTATTATCTCTCCGGAAAATGGATCGGACAGATCTGGGTCGATATTCCTGATAAAACCGTCAACAGCAGCTTAAAAACTAAAAAAGATTCAAGCGCTGATGTCGAAATCGTCCTCAATGGTATTACGGTCAACTGCACAGTCGCTCCGGCGTTCGTCTTCAAAAAAGTTTATGAGGTCGGGCCTGATGCTTCAGCAGACGTAGCCTCTATCGTGAGAACAGCTTCGACAGATATTAAAGCCAAGTGGCTCAGCAATGACATAGCACTCACAGGCGCTATTGTTAATATTGCTGACGGCACTACGAACTCCTTCACCGGAACAAACGTCGCAAGAATTAACGAGTTCACAATCAACACAGACGACGGCTATTCTTCCAGCGATGTTGGAACATACGTTAAGGCTCAGGAAAAAATGTATAAACTTGACGGCGCTTTCCATTCCAGAATGTCCATGGTCATTGACCTTGCCTCGGACGCTTCAAGCGGAACTCTTAGCGTAAATAGCGACTACGAAGGACTGAATTCCGAAATGCACATGCTGATTAATAACGGAACAATAAACGTTTCAGCCGATGACGACGGGATCAACGTAAACGAAGACGACACTTCAGTATTCTATCTTGCTGGCGGTACTGTCAACGTCACTTCAACAAACGAAGACGGCATTGACTCGAACGGCTATATAATCCTTGAGAAGGGTACGCTGAACATCACGGCAGGCAATTCCGCAACAGGTAACACCTCCGGAATGGACTATGACAGAGGGTACTATAAGAGTGACAGCGTAACTTACAAATACACTCCAGCAACCGGCGGCATGGGCGGTGAACAGCCCGGTGGTACTCCTCCTTCAGGTGAACAGCCCGGCGGTACTCCTCCGAGCGCTCCCGGCTCAAGCGGCGGTTTCGACCCTTTCAGCAATAACGGCGGACTGAATCAAGGCCCGCAATTCTAGTAACACAGCAAAAAAAATTTCAGCCTCTCCTTTTTGAAAGGGGAGGCTTTTATTTTAAGTGTGCATTAGAATTTTTTATGATATAAATATGAAAGAAAATAACTCACGAAAAATTAAACGCGAAAAATTTTTTTATATGGGGGTAATTACAATTCCAGCACCAAAAAAATCAGCGCCCGAAAAATCTACGGGCACTAAGAAAGCTTCAACCGCTAAGACTAAGACCAAGACAAAGACAAAGGCAAAGCCTAAAGCTCAAGCCAAAACACCTTCCCTCCCGAAAAGTTCTCCAGCCTCAAAGGGAAAAATTCTTGTGATTGTCGAGTCGCCGTCAAAGGCCGCGACCCTTTCCGGCATGTTGGGGAAAAATTATATCGTCAAGTCAAGCAAGGGACACATAAGAGATCTCCCCAAGAGCAGACTCGCTATAGATATTGAACACGATTTCACGCCCGAATATATTTTAGTCAAGGGCAAAGCCGCCCTTAAAAATGAACTGATAAAACTTTCCGGCGAAGTTTCTCACGTCCTCCTTGCCTCCGACCCGGACAGGGAAGGCGAAGCTATCGCTTGGCACTTGGCCGACGTTCTTGGCCTTAACCTGTCCGAGAAGTGCCGCGTTCGTTTCTATGAGATTACAGCCAACGCCGTTAAAGCCGCCGTTCAAACTCCGGATTATATTGATTTAAATAAAGTCGACGCTCAACAGGCCCGAAGGATTCTTGACAGGTTAGTCGGCTATACCCTGTCGCCCCTGCTCTGGAAAAAAATTCGCTACGGCTTATCGGCTGGCCGAGTCCAATCCGTAGCGCTCAATATAATCTGTGAACGCGAACGCGAAATAATGAACTTCGTTCCAGATCCCTATTGGGTGATAACCGCTAAGGCAAAGAACAAAAAAGATCTCTACGAGTTACGAGCCGAGAAACTTGACGGCAAAAGTTTAATGAAAAATTCCTTGCCGCTCTTGATTAATACTCCGGAGAAAGCTCAAGAGATTATCAACGAGATCAAAGCAAATAAAATCATTGTCAGCGAGTTCAAAACTAAAAACGTATCTCACGCCGCGCCAGCTCCTTTTAGAACAAGCACCCTTCAACAGGAAGCAAGCCGCAAGCTCAGCATGATTCCCGCTCACACTATGAGAATAGCCCAAGCCCTCTACGAAGGAATTAATATCCCCGGCAAAGGTCACTTGGGATTAATAACTTATATGCGTACTGACAGCTTGAGAATTTCTCAAGAGGCTTTGAGCGCCTGCAGAGATTTTATTAAAGCTAATTACTCAAAAGATTATTTGCCGGACAAAGAAAATATTTTCGGTTCAGCAGGCAAAAATATTAAAGTTCAGGACGCTCACGAGGCAATAAGGCCGACAGATGTTAATTTGACTCCGGAAAGCATTAAAGACTCCCTAACGCCCGAACAGTATAAGCTTTACTCTTTAATATGGCGGCGATTCGTTGCAAGTCAAATGACTCCGGCGGTAAGCGCTAAGGCTACGCTCAAAGCCGAAGCCGGACGCGTTGGACTTAAAGAAGAAGGAGAAATTCTCACGTTTGACGGCTGGAGCGCCCTATGGCCGATTGATTTAAAAGGCAATGAGCTTAAAAAAATTTCAGAAGGCCAAGTCTTGGAACTTATCGAAGTTCAAAGCGAAAATAAATTCACAAAGCCTCCGGCAAGATATTCAGAAGCCGGCCTGATTAAAACTCTTGAAGAAAACGGCGTGGGCCGTCCTTCGACTTACGCAACCATAGCAGGGACTCTTGAAGGCCGCGGCTATATTGAAAAGAACGAAGAGAAAAGATTTTACCCGACTCCCTTGGGCTTGACTGTAGATGAATTTCTAGCGCAGTATTTCAACCGGAAAGATTTATCTTCAATCGTTGACGCGGGCTTTACGGCTCAAATGGAAAAAGAACTTGACGAAGTTGAAGACGCTTCGCGCAAATGGCTTGACGTTGTAGGGGAATTCTGGCACGAGTTCTCTAATACTCTTGACGAAGCAGGCGCAGCTCCACGCGTTCCTCTTCCTGCTCCGGAGTCAATCGGCGAAGCTTGCCCGGAATGCGGAAGCGATCTCGTTAAAAAGCGCGGGCGGTTCGGTGAGTTCATTGGCTGTTCAAATTATCCGACCTGCAAATACACCCGGCCGATCTTAACGACAATAGGCGTTAAGTGTCCTAAATGCGGCCAAGGCGAAATCGTCAAGCGCAAGAGCAAGAAGGGCGGAAAAACTTTCTACGGCTGCTCGCGCTTCCCTGAATGCGATTACGTTGCTTGGAACATGCCCGCCGGGGAGAAATGCCCCGAATGCGGTGAAGATTTATACAGGCGCGGCTCTACTGTCTTCTGTACAAAATGCAAATACAAAAATACTATCAGCAATGACGAATAAAATCAAAATTATCGGCGCGGGCTTGGCCGGCTGTGAAGCTTCATGGCAGGCTGCTAACCGCGGAATTCATGTTGAACTTTACGAAATGCGGCCGGAGTTAATGACTCCGGCTCATAAAACTTCGGGGCTTGCTGAAATAGTCTGCTCAAATTCTCTAGGCTCTGAAAATAAAAACGAACGAGTCACAGCAGCAGGAATCTTAAAAGAAGAACTTGCCTTGGGAAATTCTTTGATACTTTCATGCGCCGAAGAGTCACGCGTTCCGGCTGGAGGAGCGTTGGCCGTTGACCGTGAAAAATTTTCAGAACTTGTCACAAAAAAAATTACAGCTCACGAAAATATAAAATTAATCCGCAAAGAGTTTACGGAACTTCCCGAAGACGAGATTATTATTATTGCGTCGGGGCCTTTGACCTCGGACAGGCTTGCCGAAAAATTAAAAGCCTTTGCGGGGGAACGAATTTATTTTTATGACGCTGTAGCGCCCGTTATCTTAAAAGAAAGCATAGACACCGAAAAAATTTTTGTTGCCGGACGATACGGGCGGGGCGATGATTATATTAACTGTCCTTTAAATAAAGACGAGTATTTAAATTTTTATAACGAGTTAATCAAAGCTGAAAGGAATTTGCCTCATGACTTTGAGAAAGAAAAATATTTTGAGGGCTGTATGCCTGTTGAAGCGTTAGCAGACAGGGGAGTCGATACGTTACGCTTCGGGCCTATGAAGCCGAAGGGATTAATTAATCCTGCGACAGGCCGTGAACCTTACGCCGCTGTTCAGTTAAGACAAGATAATCTTGACGAGACGCTTTATAATCTCGTGGGCTTTCAGACCGGTTTAAAATGGTCCGAACAAAAAAGAGTCTTCTCAATGATTCCCGGGCTTGAACATGCTGAATTCGTTCGGCTTGGAGTAATGCACAGGAATACTTCTGTAAATGCTCCGGCGGTGCTTGATGAATTTTTAAGGCTCAAGTCCCGTGAAAATATTTTTTTGGCCGGACAGATTACGGGAGTAGAAGGTTATATGGAAAGTACTGCGATGGGACTCGTTGCCGGAATAGCCGCGGCGAATTTAATTAACAAAAAAGATTTACCGGCTTGGCCTCGTGAAAGTGCTATAGGGTCATTGCTTTATTATTTAAGAACGACAAGCCCTTCACACTTTCAGCCAATGAATATAAATCTTGGCCTCTTTCCGGAGCTTAAATGCGTAAGAGGCAAGAAAGACCGCGCAAAGATTTTCAGAGATAACGCGATTAAATCTCTTGAAAAATTTTTTTAAAAGCCTCCCCGTGGGGAGGTGGTGGTCGCGTAGCACGCCGAAGGCTACGAAGTGAATCGGAGGGGATAAAACCTAACCCCCACCACCGCAAGCGGTTCCCCTCCCCCGAGGGAGGCTAAGGATCCCCGTTACACAAAAGCCTCCCCTTGGGGAGGTGGTGAGCAAAGCGAACCGGAGGGGGTTGAGATTAAAGTTAAAAAAGAGGAGGCCGGAGGGGAAACTTCTAAAAACTTGGAGGTATAAATTGATTTACGTAATAGGAACAGGCCCGGGAGGACTCGACGAGATGACTCCGCGGGCCTTCGAAGCTTTAAAGGAATGTGAAATCATTTCAGGCTATGAAAAATATATTGAGCTTGTAAAAAATTTTTTGCCCGGAAAAATTTTCATGAGTTATAAAATGCGTGAAGAGGTTAAGCGCTGTGAAGAGGCTCTGAAAATCTCACGCGACTCAAATAAAAAAATTGCGCTTATCTCCAGCGGCGATCCCGGGGTCTACGGCATGGCCGGTCTTATTTTAGAAATGAGCGAAGGCTCTGGCGAAGAAATCGAAATTATCCCGGGCATAACGGCCGCGAATTCAGCCGCCGCGATTCTTGGCGCTCCTCTTATGAATGATTACGCCGTTATAAGCTTGAGCGACTTATTAACAGACTGGAGCGTCATAGAAAAAAGACTCGCCGTAGCATGTGAAGGAGATTTTGTTATTGCTCTTTACAATCCTGCAAGCAGACACAGGCCCCAAAATTTTGAAAGGGCTTGCGAGATTCTTTTACGCTATAAAGACCCTGCGACTCCTTCGGGTTATGTCCGTAACGCCGGACGTGAGGGAACTGAATTTGAAGTCATGACGCTTGAAAATATCAAAGCCTGTAAAAAAATTGATATGCTCTGCACTGTCATAATTGGAAATTCTCAAAGCAAAATAATCAACGGGAAATTAATCACGGCCCGCGGCTATAAGGTTATATAGTAAAAGCACTTGAAAATAACCCCCTCGCCACTTCGTGGCCCTCTCCCCCAACCCTTCCACCGCAAGCGGTCCCCCTTCCCTTACAGGGACGGCGGGGCGCAAGAGAGTCCTTCTTCTATTTCAGCTACGTCCCTTGCCTCCCCTGTAAGGGGAGGTGGCCTGAAGGGCCGGAGGGGTTGTAGTCAAAAAAGGGGAGGTGCCGAATGAAATGAGGCGGAGGGGTTTATTACTTTTAAGGTGCTTTTACTATATAATTTTTTTCGAGGTGACTTTAATCATGATTAAAAAATTTTTGATCGCGTTTATTTTAATTGCGGCGCTTGCTGCTGGCGTCTCTTCGTCTGAAGAGTTTAAGCCTTGGAATCTCAACACGATGATTCACCCGGAGCTTAAAGAGCAATTTATAAAGATGCCGGAGATTACTATTAGTACGAAGAATCTTGAAGCGTTGGACAACCTCCGCAAAAATTTTGTCATTCTCGCTGACAATTGCCCGACGGACGATAGCGTTGAAGTTAGTGACGAAGT